>NZ_CP007057.1:300000-464581 GCF_000517625.1 Halostagnicola larsenii XH-48
CGTCGCCCTCGAAGTCGGGGCCGGTGACGACGACGATCTCGCCGAATTCGGTGTCGAAGAAGCTGTGGGTCGCGTCGCCCAACGGCTCGTCGAGCAGGTGCGTCGCCGGGATGCCGGTCCCGGTGTCGTTGCTGACCCGGATGTACTGGGGCCGGAGCCCGACCTGGACGTGCTCGCCGGCCCAGCCCTCGAGGCCGTCGCGGGCGAGGCCGTACTCGTAGCCGCCGACGTCGAGTTCGACGGTGCCGTTGACCGACCGGACGTTGCCGCCGAAGAACTGGGTGGAGGGCTGGCCGATGAACTGGCTGACGAACTGCGAGACTGGTTCGTCGTAGACTTCCTTCGGCGGAGCGACCTGGGCCAGTTCGCCGTCGTTGATGACCGCGACCCGATCGGACATGGTCATCGCCTCCTCCTGGTCGTGGGTCACGTACAGCGTCGGACAGCCGATCTCGTCGGTCACCTTCTCGATGACCGGGCGCAGTTCGGCCTTGAGCTTCGCGTCTAGGTCCGACATCGGCTCATCGAACAGGAAGATATCCGGGTCGCGGACGAGCGACCGGCCCAGCGCGACGCGTTGTTGCTGGCCGCCCGAGAGATCCGCCGGCATCTTCTCGAGTTGGTTGGTGATCTGGAGCAACTCGGCGGCCTCCTCGACGCGTGCGATGCGTTCCTCCCGGGAGAATCCGGCGATCTTGAGGCCGTAAGCCATGTTCTCCTGGACGCTCATGTGAGGATACAGCGCGATATCCTGGAAGAGCAACGCGATGTTTCGCTCCTGAACCGGCTTGTCCGTTACGTCGCGGTCGCCGAAGGTTATCGTACCGCTGGTCGGCTTGTTCAGCCCCGCGACGCAGCGAAGCGTCGTAGTCTTCCCGCAGCCGGAGGGGCCGACCAGCGTCACGAATTCGCCGTCCTCGATGGTGAGGTCGACGTCGTCGACGGCGACAATTTCGTTGCCCGATTCCTCGTACACTTTCGTCAGATTTCGGATTTCGATGTCTGGCATATGTTGGTATGTCTCGTGGTGTTAGTTGTAAAGGTAATACGCGGTTAGAGCGCTCTGACCTGGAACCCCTTCAGCAGGTAGCTCTGCATGAAGTAGGCGAACAGGAGCGGTGGCAACGTCATGGCCAGCGAGATTGCCATCAGGTAGGCGTCCGGCAGGAACTGCGCCTGTCCCATCGCCCGGAGGATCCCGGGTGCGAACGTCGTCGTGTCGGTCTCGGGCAGGAGGATCTCCGCGAACGTGAAGTCGTTCCAGGCGAGCGCGAAGGCGAACAGCGCCGCGGCGATGATCGCCGGCCGACACTGGGGCACGACGACGTCCCGAAAGCCGCGCCACCGTGACGCGCCGTCGACCCACGCCGCTTCCTCGTGGGCCTCCGGAATCGTCATGATGTACTTCCACATCAGCCAGACCGCGAAGGGCATCGAGATCGCCGACAGGGCGATGATGAGCCCAACTCGAGTTCCGAGCAGCCCGATGTTCTGCCAGATCTGGTAGAGCGGAATCCCGATGACGATCGGGCTGAAGAGGTAGCCGATCAGGAGGACTCGAGCGAAGTTCTCCTTCTGGGGGAAGTCCAAGCGCGCGAGGCCGTAGCCGGCGATCAGCGAGACGAGGACGACCGTCACGATGGTCCCGATGGCCACCACGACAGTGTTGAACATGTAGGTGTACATCTCCGGCTGCGTCAACACCGTGAAGTTATCGAGCGTGAAGACGTCCGGCGCGGGAAAGACGGTAACGACGTTCTCGACCGTCTCGTAATCGGTGAAAGCCAGCTGGGCCATCCAGTAGATCGGCCAGGCACCGACGAGTACGATGATCGCGGTGCTGACGAGTTTCAGTGCCTCGAAGGCGCGGGTTTCGTCGTCGTACGAGAGGCCGAAGATGCCTCCCGGTGGTTCGCTTTGGCTCATGTTGTTGTCTCGACCTCCTCGCTGGGGTTGAACAGTTTGAAGTAGATGATCGCCGACGCAAGCAGGAACAGGAACATGACGACGGAGATCGCGTTGGCGAGTCCGTAGGCCTGTTCCGTGTAGACGGTCTTGTAGGCCAGTACTGGCAGGGTGGTCGTGGCGTTACCGGGTCCACCCTCCGTGAGCTGCCAGATGATGTCGAACTTGTTGAACATGAAGACCGAACGGAGCAAGACGACCACCGTCACGATGCCCATGAGACGCGGCAGCGTGATGTCGCGAAACATCTGCCAGCGGTTCGCGCCACAGATCTTCGCCGCCTCGTAGAACCGGTCCGGAATCGCGCGCAACTGCGCGAGCGTGAAGATGGTGACGAAGACGGCGAACTTCCAGGTTCCGATGAGGATCAGCAGCTGCATGGCCCAGCCTCGAGAGCCCAATGGAGCTTCCTGAGCGCCCCACAGGCCGAACCACTCGGTCCCCATCATCTGGAAGACGCCGCCGGCCGGATCGAACACCCGCATCGCCACCAGCGAGACGATGATCGTCGGGATCAAGTAGGCGGTAAAGACCACCGCGGTGAGCAGTTTCTGCCCGCGGGTGATACGGTTGAGTACCAGCGCCATCCAGAGCCCGACGGCGAGCTGGAGAAGCGTACTGCCGACCATGTAGACGATCCCTCGCCACAGCGAGCCCCAGAACGTGGAGATGTTCAGGACCTCGCGGTAGTTCGAGAAGCCGGCCCACTGCCACTCGGGGTTGAGCGTGTGGATGTTGTGTAACGATGCCCAGAACGCGAAGGCGATCGGAAGCACCGCGATGAGTAAGTACAGAACGACGACGGGGAGAACGGTCGCGACCCCGGCGACCGTCTCCCGCTGTACCGGCAGGTCGTCCCACGGAATGTACGCCCTGCCGGGGCGTATCGATTTTCCGGTTTCACTGGCCATATCTAGGTCTCCTCTGCATGTATGTTTGTTAATCTCACGGTTGCACATAAACGATTCGCTCACCCACTAGTACCGTCCCAAACGTTGGCTGGGGGATGAAACTGACCGACTGAAAGTAATTCCCCCGTCAGTTCAGGCTTGGAACGCCGCTAGCGCGGCCGAACGCGATCGGTCGCGTGTCTCAGTTGCGTCTCATCGATTATCCGAACGTGTCTTGGGCCTCCGAGAAGGCCTCTTCGAGTTGGTCATAGCCCCACTCGTAGGCCTCCTGAACGGAGTTGGAATCAGTGACAACGCGGTTGACCATCTCGCCGTAGAACCACTGGCGTTGCATGTACAGCGACTCCGGCGAAGAGGTGTTCGCCTCGTCGACACTTCCGTAGTGGCTGCCCCAGATCTCGTCTTGAACGTACTCGAGCTTCTCGAGTAGGTGAGGGTGTGCCTCGAAGATGCCCTGATTCTGGAATTCGTCCGAGCCGATCACGTCGGAGTAGGTCGGCAGGAACCGACCCGGATCCGTCTCGTAGAAGCTGACGGTCCGCTCCATGCTGTCGGCGTAGAGCCACTCGAACCACTCCTTGGCGTCGCCCGGCCGCTCCCCGCCGGCGAAGATGTGGTAGCCGTCGGGGGCCGGCGAGGACAGCCAGTTCTCGTCCGGGTCGACCCCGTCCAGCATCGGGTACGGGATGACCTCGGTGTTCTCGGCCACCGCGCGCAGGCCGTCGTTGTCGTCCGCCTCGGCCTGCTGTGCGGTGACGCCGATCGGCCAGCAGTTGAGGTGATAACACTGGCCGTAGCTCCCCTGCACCCAACTGCTGAGCGAACTGGACCAGCCGATATCCGTCGGATCGGGCGAGTACTCGGAGAGGTCCTTGGCGTACTCCAGTACCTCGGTCACCGTGTCCTCGGGCCACCAGACCTCGAGTTCCTCGCGGGCGTCCGGATCGCTCCAGCGAAGGCCGATCCCCGAGATGCCCGCGCTGGCCAGTAGGACGAGGAGTTCGTCCTGACTCTTGCCGGTCGGTGCGCCGGCGAGTCCGTACCCGCGCATGTCGGGGAACTCCTCTGATTCGTCGATGGCCTGTGCGTTCTCGAGGACGTCGCTGAACGTCTCGGGTTCCTCGAGTCCGAGTGCGTCGTAGACGTCCGCCCGGTATTGGAAGTTCGAAACGTACAACCCGTGTGGGATCTGGTAGAGGTCGTCACCCTCCCCAAGGAACGCATCGGTGTTTATCTCCCCGTTGACCTCCTCGATCGATCCGACCACGTCGTTGACTGTCTCGAGCTGGTCCGTCTCCCAGATATCGGCCACCTGATCGAACGTCGAGGTGTTCGCGTCCGGCGGAGTGCCCGCCTGAATCAACTGCGAAAGCCGCCCCTCCTGAGTTCCGGACATCCCGCCTTCCTCGATGTTCATGGGGATGTCCGTCTCGTCGGTAAACTCCGACTCGAGTTCCTCCCAGAGGCTCTCCCAGGGACCGGTGTAGTAATCCGTGATGAAGTGGACGTCGTCGCTGCCGCCACCACCACCTAGACAGCCCGCCATCGCCGAAGCGATTCCGACACCTGCTCCCGTAAGTACTCGACGCCTGTCGATAGTATCCCGTGTCATTCGTTCTCAAGCCATCTTGGCTATTGATAGCATCCCTCTATATGCATATAAACTTCATGTTTTTCTCATATAGATCCGAACCTTGTTTTCACTGCTCGTTCCGGCTCTCTCGCCCTCACAGATCGTATCCGACGGGAGCGGCCGCCCGTTCATCCGGTAGGCCAGTAGTCCCAGCCACAGCGCCTCGAGCGGTAACTCGTTGTAGCAGCCGTCGGCGCCGTGCAAAATGACGCGATCGCCCTCCGGCTCCGCCGCCTCGAGGAGCCGCCGGACGGGCACGCCGCTCCAGAGCGCGGTGTCCATCTGCCAGCCGTTGAGCTAGTCGCCGACGCACCGCAGCGTCGCGAACCGGTCCGCAAGCGCCATGGCGTCGGCGGCCGCGAGCGCGTCAGTCCGTACGCGATGACGAGTCCGTGGTCAGGTATCGGCTTCGGAACGCGGAACGGCGGTCGGTCGCCGCGGTGTTGGCGTTCCTAGTCCGCGTTCACACCCGCCCTCGAGACGTCCGGATCCCGCAACAGCGGAAGCGAGACGACCGTCAGACAGCTCAACACGAGCGCGGCACAGAGCACGTAGGTCGTCCGGTAGCCGAACCAGAGATCGACGGCCGGAATCGCCACGAGGGGCCCGAGGCTGAGGCCGACATCGCCCATCACCTGGTAGACTCCGCCCATTCGACCGAGTTCGTCGCCCGGCGTCAGGTCCCCCACGATCGCCAACATCGCGGGCGCAGCCGCACCCATGCCGGCACCGACGAGGACGATTGCCCCCAGCAGCGCCTCGATCGTCGGGACGTAGGCGATGACCAGGAAGCCCGCGCCCATCGAGAGGAACGCGGGCACCGTCAACAGCGTCCTATCGCTGACCATGTCCGACGCCCAGCCGGTAACGACCGTCATCGACCCCGAGGTGATCACGCCCAGCCCCATCACGATCCCGCTGATGCCCGCCGCGCCGAGCGTGGAGAGTTCGAGGCTGTAGTCGCTGGCGTAGCGGGCCAGCGTCGAGAGGACGATCCCGCCCCAGAGAAAGCGGACGGCGAAGTTGCCGTAGCCGATCAGGACGACGGTCGGGTTGGCGGCGAGCAGCGCGGGTACCTCGCGGAGCTTCGCGGCCCGCCCGTCCGCGCCGGCGTGGACGTCGGGCAGGACGAGCGTCGCGACGGTGCCGGCGAGCAACGCGAGGATACCGGCGGTGAGAAACGCCGTTTGCATGCTCGCGAGATCCGTCAGGAGGCCGCCGAGGACGAGCCCGGTCGGGAATCCGAGCGACTGGCCCCCGCGCATGTAGCCGACCCACCGGCCGCGGTTGTCGGCCGACGTGACGTACGTGATCGTCGCGAACGCGCCGATGAAGACGAACGCGCTGCCGACGCCCCAGAACAGCCGCGATACGACGAAGACGACGCCCGGAAGCGACACGTCCCCAAGTATCGGCACCGTTCCCAGATCGGTCGGCGGCGCGTGGAGGCCGACGACGTAGCCGAAGGGAGCCAGCGCCTGCGTGAACAGGCCGAAAATCATCGGTGTACGCGCGCCGACCCGGTCGATGATCGTTCCGGCGGGCGTGTTCATGAACAAACGAGCGATCCGGTTGGCCGAAAGGATCACGCTCAGGATGACCGCGGAGATGACCAGCCGCTCGTCGAGCAACGGCAGCGTCGGGAACGCGACGCCGGTCGCGACGCCGCCGAAGAACACGCCGGCGATGACCGCGAGCGCGATGGTCCTGATCTCCGCCGTCGAGTAGATGAGCTCTTCAGACATCGTCGTGATACACACCGAGTCGCGTCTCCGGGTACGGATAGCTCACGGTTCGATTCCACGCTCCTCGAGGCGGCGCGCCACGGTGCCGTCGTACGGCGGCTCCGTGAGCGTCTCCGCGGAGACGATATCGAACTCCATGTTGCCCGTGGTTTGTCGTTCGGGCTGAAAAATATATGGGTACTGGTAACACGGGTCTCGTTCCGGGGTCCTCCCGCGCGAGCGTCGCCTCGAGCCGGTCGCGCTCGTGGCGCGGGTCCGCGTTACTTCCCGAGGCGGGGAAGGCCCGTGATCTCGACCGTTTTGCCGACCATGTAGGAGGAGTCCGGGCTGGCGAGGAACCGCGCGAGGTTGGCGATCTCGAGCCCGGCGACGGCCGACCTCAAGTAGGGAAGCGAAACGATGCGCCCGATTTTTCGTCGGCTCGACTACTTCGGTACGAACACCGGAATCGCCGCCTTGTCGGAGACTCGCCAGAACGTGACCCCGACGGCTGCGCCGATCTCGAGGGCGTCGGGCTCGGCGTCGAGCAGCGCGAGCAGACGCGGTCCCTCGGCGAGGTCGATCGCGCCGACGACGTACGGTGTCCGATCGGCGAACCCGGGTTCGCCGGGGACGTGACAGACGGTGTAGGTGTAGATCGTGCCGACGCCATCGCTTTCCGCGAACGGCGGGTCCTCGGCCCCGCAGGCGGTACAAACCGCCCGCGGGTAGAGTTGGCGGTGACCGCACTCGCAGGCCTGGTAGCGCAGTTCGCCCTCGAGAGTGCCCGCCCAGAAGGGGACCGTCGCGCCGGTCGGGACCGGCACCGGCCCGTCCCACTCCTCGCGGCGGTCCTCGATGCGGCCCGTCACGCTTCCCTCCGAAGGACGACGGTGCTGCTCGAGGAGAGCAAGCCGCCGGTACCGTGGGCGACGGCCACCTCGGCGTCGTCGACCTGTCGATCGCCCTCGTAGTCGCCCCGGAGCTGACGGGCGGCCTCGATGAGGAGGAAGATCCCGAAGTGGCCGGGGTGGCAGTACGAGAGGCCGCCGCCCTGCGTGTTCATCGGCAGCTCGCCGCCGGGGGCGGTCGCGCCGCCGGAGACGAACTCGCCGCCGTCGCCCTTCTCGCAGAAGCCCAGGTCCTCGAGGGTGACCAGCGCGGTGTAGGTAAACGAGTCGTATATTTCGGCGACGTCGACATCGTCGTGGGTGATCCCCGCTTGCGCGAACGCCTTCGGTCCCGTCACCGCCGCACCGGTGGTCGTCATGTCCGGCATTTCGCTGATGTCCTGTCGGTGGGTGCTCGTCGAGGCGACGCCCGCGACGGCGATCTCCGGTATCCCGAGTTCCCGCGCTTTCTCCTCGCTCACGAGGACGACCGCGCCGCCGCCGTCCGAGACGAGACAGCAGTCCAGCAGATTGAACGGCTCCGCGATCGGACGCGACTCGAGCACGTCATCGACCGAAATCGGCTCCCGCTGGGCCGCTTTCGGATTCATCGCGGCCCATTCGCGGGTCGCGACGGCGATTTCCGCGAGTTGCTCCTCGGTCGTGCCGTACTCGTGCATGTGTCGACGCGCGGCCATCGCGTAGGCCCCGGGCGGCCGGAAGAGCCCCGTCGGCCGGACGAAGCCGTCGACAGGATGGGTCTCCTCGAGCGATCGGTCCCGGTCCGAGCCGGTCTTGCTCGACGAGCCGTAGGCGACGACTACCACGTCGGCCTCCTCGCGGGCCATCGCGTCACGGACGTGCCCGCAGAAGTGCTCGAACGACGAGCCCCCGATCTCGGTCCCCTCGAGGAACGAAGGGGTATCGAGATCGAGGTACTCGGACAGCAACAGTGCGGGCATGTAGTCCTCGCCGCCGGCGACCGCGACGCCGTCGACCTCGTCGAGGGTGCAGCCGGCGTCCTCCAAGGCGCGGACGGTCGCGATGGCGGCGTTGTCCAGCCAGTTCCGGTCGGGCGTCTCGCCGAGGTCGCTCTCGGCGACGCCCGCGAGGACCGGTTCAGCCACGGGTGCCCCTCCGCGTGACGGATCGTGTCATGGTCACCCGATATCCGGACCGAACACAAATAGCTTGTGGTAAGAGACACCGTATCACCCTCCGAATGGACACCACTGTTGTTGAATCTATCGCCATTCGCTACCAACGTAACGAGATCATACACCGTCACCTGCCAACCATAGATACTATTTTATACCATTCCGTGATATCATGGAACATGGATTTGGCAGACGTTACCGAGGATGCCAGAAAAGGGAACGTGGCCCGACTCCACGACGAGACGGCCCGACTGCACGGCGACGCCCAGGCCATCGAGTACCACGGACGGACGCTGACCCACAACGATCTGCAGGCCGAAAGCGCTCGGTTCGCCGGCGGGCTGGCGAATCTGGGGATCGAACCCGGAGACGTCATGCTCCAGTACCTACCGAACTGTCCGCCGTACCTGATCGGCGCGCTCGGCGCGTTCAAGGCCGGCGTCGTCGTCTCGCCGGTCAACCCCCAGTACCGCAAACGGGAACTGACCTATCAGCTCGAGGATACCGACGCCTCGGTCGTCCTGACCCACGAGGCCGTAGAACCGCACCTCGAGGAGGCCCTCGAGGCGAGCGACCTGGATCCGGTGGTCATCTCGGTCGGCGGCGATAGTGAATACGTCCGCGCCTTCGACGACGTCCGCGGCGAGGAGACGTTCGTCGAGCGGGCCGACGACGACGTGGCCCTCCTGCCGTACACCTCGGGGACCACGGGCGAACCCAAGGGGGTCCAGCTGACTCACCGGAACTTCCGGGCCCAGACGTTCTCGGTCCTCTCACAGGAGCAGGCGCTCGCGGACGAGAACGTCAGAAGCCTCGTCTGGCTCCCGCTCTATCACATCACCGGCTTCACGCACACCGCCTGGCAGCCCCTCGTCCGGGGCGGCAGCGTCTACCTGCGCAGCGCCGCGAACTGGGACGGCGATGCCGCCATGGAACTGATCGAGCAGGAGGGGATCACCCACTACGTCGGCGTCACCGCGATGTACGTCGACATGATAAACAGCGAGAAGTTCGGGGAGTGCGACCTGACCAGCCTCGAGTCGGTCAGTGAGGGCGGTGCGAAGATGTCCGTCGCCGTCCAGGAGGAGTTCGAGGAGACCGCCGGCGTCGAGATGTCGGAGGGGTACGGGCTCACCGAAACCACCGGCGCGACTCACACCCAGAGCGGTTCGACCTTCGGCTTTCGCCACGGGACGATCGGCCAACCGACCCGGATGACCGAGGCCGTGATCGTCGACGGCAGCGGCGAGACGGTCGGCATCGGGGAGGAGGGCGAACTCCTGGTGCGCGGCCCATCGGTGATGAAAGGCTACCACGACATGCCCGAGGCGACCGAGGAAGCGTTCACCGAGGACGGCTTCTTCCGGACCGGCGACATCGCCCGCCGGGACGCCGACAACTACTACGAGATCGTCGACCGGAAGAAACACATGATCAACTCCGCGGGCTACAACATCTACCCCAGCGAGCTCGAGGAGCTGCTGGCCGAACACGAGGCCGTCGCCGAGGGAGCGATCGTCGGAATTCCGGACGAGCGGCGCAACGAAGTGCCGAAGGCCTACGTCGTCACCGCGCCGGGCGTCGAAGCCGGCGAGGACGTCACGAGCGAGGATATCAGGGACTACTTCCTCGACAACGTCGCCTCCTACAAACACCCTCGAGAGGTCGAGTTCATCGAGGAACTGCCCCGTACTACCTCCGGCAAGATCCAGAAGTACAAGCTCGAGGAGCGAGCGGAGGAGTAGCGCGTGACCGTTGTCGGCACCCCGTACGTCCTCGCGGGCGCGGCGCTGGGCGTCTTCGAGGAGAAACCGCTACCCGAGTCGTCGCCGCTGTAGGCCCGCGAGGACGCGGCTCTCGAGAACCGCGTCGGCCTCCCCCTCGATCACGGCGAGGCCTTCCTGAACGAGTAGTAGCGGACGCCGTCCCGCTCTTCGTACTCGACCCTATCCCGACCCTCGAGTGTTCCCAGGGCCCCGAGCGTGTCCAGCAACTGGGCCGGATACCGGACTTCGCCGGCGCGGTTCCGAGTGATCTCCCGCGGCGTCGCCGGCCCGACGGCCGTCACCGCCTCGAGCGTCTCCCCCGTAAGCGATTCGAGTTTCGAGCGCGTGTTCTCTACGGCGCTCGCGTAGTCGGTGAAGACCGGGCCGTGGCCGGGAAAGACCCGATCCACGGCCTGCCCTTCGAGGCGGTCCATCGCGCGGTGGAAGTCGTCGACGGCGTCGTAGGCCCCGTAGTCGATACCGACGTTGATCGCGCCCGGACGGAACGGCTCGATGAGCGCGTCTCCCGAAAAGAGGACGCGCTCGCCGTTCAGGTCGGTCGCCAGGGCGGCGTGATGAACCTGATGGCCGGGCGTGTGAATCGGCTCGAACGTCCGACCCGCGACGGTAAACGGCTCGCCGAACGCGAAGGGGACCGTCGCCCTGGAGGCGAGCAGGTCGCGGTTGCGCTCGAGCGACGACGTCGCGCGCTCGATCTCGCGCTCGATCGCCTCTCCGCGGTAGCCCGCCGAGCGACCGATATCGCGGACGCCAGCGGCGAGGTCGCTCGGATCGCGCTCGAGTTGCTCGAGGACGGGCCGAGGGGCGTAGACGGTGGCACCGGCCTCGTACAACAGCGGGACCTGCCCGATGTGATCGCTGTGGGGGTGGGTGACGACGACCGCTTCGATGTCCGCGAAGGCGTATCCCCTCGTCGCCAGCCCCTCGCGGATCGTCGCTTCGGCGCGCTCCTCGGGGTCCCCGGCGTCGATCAGGATCGGCGCCGGCTCCTCGAGGAGGTAGGCCGCGGCGTGTTTCGGCGGCCACTCGATGTCGAAGTCGATGCGGGACACCTCACTCGCGGCGCTCGCGCCCCGCTCCGTCGATTCGCACATCTTAGATGAGTTCGCGGGCGATCGTTCGCTTCTGGATCTCGTCGGTTCCCTCGAAGATGCGGAAGACCCGCGCCGAGCGGTAGTTGCGTTCGATCGGCAAGTCCTTCATGAAGCCGGCCCCGCCATGGACCTGCATCGCGATATCGGCCGCGTCGTTGGCGAGTTTCGCACCGCGGAGCTTCGCCATCGACTCCTCCTTGCGGGCGCGCTCGCCGTTGTCCATCTTCCAGGCGGCGTAGCGGTAGAGTTGGCGGACCTGCTCGATGTCGGTCGCGAGCTCGGCAAGTTGGAACGATATTCCCTGTCGGTGGCCGATGGGCTTCCCGAACGTCTCCCGGTCGCGGGCGTACTCGACGGACAGATCGAGCAGGAACTCGGCCGTCCCGACGGCGCCGGCGGCGATGTTGATCCGGCCGCCGCCGATCCAGTCCATCGCGGACTGGAACCCCTTGTCGACCTCGCCCAGCACCTGCTCCTCGCCGACGCGGCAGTCGTCGAGGTGGATTTCGGCGTGCGTGCCGGGGGTCATCCCCATCGCGCGATGGATCGTCCCGATCTCGTAGCCCGGCGTCTCCTCGTCGACGAGGAAACACGTGATCCCGCCGAGGTCGCCGTCCTCGCCGCTCGTGCGAGCGAAGACCATTGCGAAGTCGGCGTAGGGCGCGTTCGTGATGAAGACCTTCTGGCCGTTGATGACCCACTCGTCGCCCTCTTTCTCCGCGTCGGTGTCCATGTGGTGGGCGTCGCTGCCGTGGCCCGGCTCGGTCAGCGCAAAGCAGGTCGTGATCTCGCCGTCCATCAGCGGCTCGAGATACTCCTCGCGCTGGCGCTCGTCGCAGGCGAGCAGAATGGGCGTCGGACCGCCCGCGCCGCCGAAGATGGCGCTGTGAAAGCCCGGAGGCCGGTTGGACATGTGCTCGCCGACGATGGCGCGGGTGAGGATGTCGACGTCGCCGCCGCCGACCTCCTCTGGCATCGTCATGCCGTAGAAGCCCGCTTCGACGGACTTCTGGCGGATCTGCTCGACGATGTTTCGGTACTCGGGGACCTGCCGGTGGTCGTCGTTGACGATCTCCTTCTCGTAATCGGCACCGAGGAACTGATCGTACTCGGTCTCGAGGGGGGCGACCTCCTGCCTGATGAATTCGTCGAGCGCCTTCTTGATCTGTATCGCCTCGGACGGTTCGCTAAAGTCCATAACCTGCCTTTCATAACGGTCCACTTAAGCGTTACCGTGGGGCATGGGTTCAACCGGCGCGAGACCGACCGGTCGGCTCGTATCGGCCGAATTCGCGTCGGAAACGAGCGCACGCGGTTCAGCGGGAATTTTTCGGGTGCGACTGCTGTTCATCAGAACGGAACAGTTTTACAAAACTTCGTTGAATACGAACTATGGCAACAACGCGCACGGACGGAGGCAATCGGGTCGAGGCAGTGGTCAAAGCCCTAGACGTCCTCGAAGCGCTGTGGCAGGCCGATGGGGCCGGGGTAACGGAGCTCACGGAGCGAACCGGACTCGCGAAAAGCACGGTCCACGCCCACCTGACGACGCTGTGCTCGAAGGGGTACGTGGTTCAGCGGGGCAACGAGTACCGGCTGAGTCTTCGATTCCTCTCCTTCGGCGAGCACGTCAAACACGCCGAGCCGCTGTACGAGGCGTCCGACGAGCCCATCAACGCGCTGTCAGAGCGAACCGGGGAGCGGGTACTCTGTTCGACACCCCAGAACGGGCTCGGTACGGTCATCAACGTCAGCGAGGGCAGCCGCTCATTCACGAGCGATATCGACGTCGGAACGCACACATACCTTCACAACTCTGCCGGCGGGAAGGCTATGCTCGCGCACTTTACCGAAGAGCGGGTCGACGAGATCATCGACGAGTGGGGACTCCCCGTCTTCACCGACGAGACGATCACTGAACGAGACGCTCTCTTCGACGAACTCGACGCGGTTCGCGAGGAGGGCATCGCGTACAATGAGGGGGAATACCTCCATGGGATCAGCGCGATCGCCGCGCCGATCCTGGACAACGACGGGACCGTCTACGGCGCGGTCACCGTCACCGGACCGGAACACCGACTCGCGAACGAGTGGGAAGAAAACAACCTCGACAACGAGCTGTTATCCACGGCGAACACGATCGAAGTGAACGTAATGTTCTCGTAACCGTTCAGTCGGAGTGAACGCGATCCGTCACGCCAGGCCCGTGCCGCCTATCGACAGTTCGTCGGCAAGATCGTTCTCGAGACGCAGATTGAATTACAAACATACGTCCGTAATATCAGCTGGATTCCGCGCCCGAACACGGGTTGATCCGTCCGCGAACGTTCGGACACGGTTCGCCCGCAGTCCATTGCCGACCGAACGCCAATAATACCAATTTCAAAAGTATATATCTATTCCGATAAAATGTCATTCCGGGCACCGTCTAGTTAGTGCGGTTTGAGAAGCGAGCAGGTCGTAGAGGTAGTTTGGAATGACACTTGTAGACCTGCTCAGTGAGTGCTACGCGGCGGAATTTGATGAAGCTTGGGAGCGTGAGCGGACGGCGACGCCCGTCAGGATGTTCGCCATCCGTCTCCACGCGACCGGTTGTTCGCTTCGAGAGACACAAGCGATTCTTCGCTTTATCGGCGTTGAACGTTCTCACCAAGCGATCTGGAACTGGGTACATCGGCTGGCTGACAGCGTGCCAGACCCGCCGACGGCGAAGCCGTCGCAGGTCGCCATTGATGAAACAGCTGTCAAGATTAACGGTGACTGGTCTTGGGTATACGCTGCAATAGAGAGTGATCGTGTTCACACTCACAGCCATGCGTTCTCATGTAGCGCTCTCCGGCAACGTAGCGAAGAGTTCTCGATGAACGTGAACGGAGACCATCCTGCCGAGTGCAGACAGTTATACTCGACCACCGGCGTTCGGTGACATCAGTGACCCATCGGCCCTCTCCACTCCGTTCTCACCTCATATTCCGAGGATTAGCAGTCTTTCACCTATCAAACCCGATACTTTTTCTCTCATGGTTCCGATCTATGACCATGGTCACTATTCGTCGCGCGCGACCCGAGGACGCTCACCCACTCTCACAACTTCTGGAGGCCAATACCAAGGAGAACTTGACGGCTGAAGAACGCGAAGAAGGATACATCACTGGCGGTGGTCCCCCGGAGGACGCACTCGCAGCGATGGCCGAGGACCCCGGATTTGCCGTCACCGCCGACGGGAACGAAGTGATCGGTTGCATCGGCGCGTCTACATTCGACCAGCACGAGGGACAATCGGTGGTCGAGACGATGGCGGATGCCTGCTCAGAGGCGGACTTTCGCGGTGAGTCCCTGTCTGCGTATCGGACGTTTCTCTACGGACCCGCCATCGTCGCCCAAGACTATCGCGGTAGGGGAGTTCTATCGGACATGTTCGAGACCCTCGTCGAGACCGTCGCCGAGGAATTCGAGGTTGGATTGGCATGGGTCGCAAACGAAAATCAGGCGTCATACGCTGCTCACACTGACGGACTCGGCATGACTCCGATAACCGAATTCGAGTTCAATGACGACCAGTACACGGTCGTGGCATTCCTCGTTTCAGAACGCGAATCGTGATGGATACACCCAGTTGCGGTCCGAGTCGCTTCCGGAGCGGTAGTGATCTGTGATTTCCGGTCCACTATTGCCGAAGTCAGCTACGTAGCAGGTCCGATCTGATCGCCGACTGCTATCCACTTCAGCGCTAAACAGGTGTTTTCGAGGTCGACCAGAAAACCCCCGTTCTTTATATATCGTTTAGAGGTGTCGTTAGGTTCCCGAATGCACCTATGAATATTGCCGCCTACGTCCGCGTCTCGACTGACGATCAGAACGAGAACCGCCAGATGCGTGCGATCCGCCAGAAGTACAGCGAGGAGGGAAATCAGATCGAGTGGTTCTGCGATCTCGGTGAGAGCGGAGCCTCTGTCTCACGGGAAGAGTACCAGCGTCTCCGCGAGCATGTCGCCGGGTACGATGTGGTGGTCGCCCACGAACTCGACCGGCTCGGGCGATCATTCGCGGATCTCGCCGGGTTCGTCGATGATCTCCGCGAGAAAGACGTCGACATCGATCTCGTGAACCAGCCCATCGGGACGGTTGGCGAGGACGACTGGATGGCCGAAATGATGCTCAACATGATGATGGTGTTCGCCGTCCGCCTTCACGCGACCGGGTGTTCGCTTCGAGAGACACAAGCAATTCTTCGCTTGATCGGCGTAGAACGCACTTATCAAGCAATCTGGCACTGAGTACATCGGATGGCTGACAGCGTTCCAGACCCGCCGACGGCGAAGCCGTCGCGGGTCGCAGTTGATGAGACTGCTGTCAAGATCAACGGCGACTGGTCTTGGGTGTACGCTGCAATAGACTTCGATTCGCGGCTTATTCTCGATGTCGCAATGTTCGGACGGCGAGGCACCGATCCAGCCGCTGCATTCCTGCATCGATTAACCGAGAAACACGATCTCTCCGAGGCGGTGTTTCTCGTCGATGGCTATGGTTATCTGATTGCCCTCTCTCGAATAGGATTGAGCGGTCAGCTCGACTATGTCGAGAGAAACCCGATCGAAAAGTGGTTTCAGACCTTCAAGATGCGGGTTGACCGCTTCCATAACTCGTGGGTCGACAGTCGGGGGAGCGTCAGAGAATGGCTTGAACAGTTCGTACACTACTATAACACGCAACGACCACACCAGTCACTCAACGGACAGACACCAGCGGAGGTGCTAAACTAGACAGTGCCTCATTCCATGATGGTTCATTTCTAGGCCATCTCTCGCCTCACTGGACCACAGCGTTACCGAATACGACTGGGGTTTACACGCCCTCTCGAGTTCGTTGCCGAACCGCACCGACCCGTAGCCGAGTGAAGTTCACGGAAGTTACATATCTGACGGCTAATTCCCCGCTATATGCCTGTAGAGCGGTTCTCGGTATCGGATCGCAGCGAACAGTTCGGTCGGACACGCAACGGTACGGCGGGGGATCGTAGTCATCGCTCGATCGTCGGAGAGAAACGTGTTAGGGCCCGATTACGTCCGATCGAAACTACAATGGGGTGACGAACTCTTAAAGAAATATTTTCGATATTTACCTATAATAGTCAGAATTGTATAAATTATCTCGAGGCAACCGTATCGACCATTGTCGCATCGTGGTAGCGGCGTAAACGATCGTCGATGTATCGAATACCGTCGAGTAGGCGGTGCATAGTATACAGAGACAATTC
The DNA here is from genome assembly GCF_000517625.1 of Halostagnicola larsenii XH-48. Taxonomy (GTDB): domain Archaea; phylum Halobacteriota; class Halobacteria; order Halobacteriales; family Natrialbaceae; genus Halostagnicola; species Halostagnicola larsenii. The sequence continues at coordinate 316,419 of NZ_CP007057.1, forward strand.
CGAAAATTCGAACAGATGACTAGTATGGTATCAAGATATTCATCAACTCGAACTAGCCGATCTGATAAAACGAGCCGAGACCGGTTGCGTTCTCGTCCTGATGAAGACGGTCTGCCGAGTGAGCATCTGTTCACTATGCAATCAACCATTCCCTCTGATATGAGCCGTGAGACGGCCACCAATCGGTGATATATATGAACGGTGTGCTGCCCGTTAACTTCACACGCGCCGTCCTCACGATCGCCCTCTGTGCCGTCCTCGTCACAGGTGTCATTCCGGGTGCCGCCTTGAGCGCCGACGGGTCACTGTCTGCCGACGCAGCCGTTGTACCGCCCGAGGCTAACGTCTCCGAACCGGCCTACGAGGAACCGGCCCCGGAACCAGGGGATCAGTACTTCGAGGCGGCCGACCCGGAAGATAACTGGATCAGCTACACGAATCCGCGTGACAACTATCGAAGCCCGTACCTCGGCGACGGCTCCGGCAAGATCTGCGTCACGTTGCTCAACAAAGCGGGTGAGCCGGTCGTCGGCGAAAGCGTTCCGGACACGACGGTGACGATCCCAACCGGCGATACGCTTACGTGGCACAGCTACGCCGATCCGATGACCGTGGAGTACCCACTGACCGACAACTACGAGTGGCCGCTCGACGCCGATCAGTTTGGGACGAGTCCGGATCTCCCACAGGGAGACGGGTACATGGACTCTCACTGTATCGAGTTCCACGGACACCCGGAGGGCGCTACCGTCGAGTACGGTGAGGTACAGATCGAAGGCGACCACGCGGACGACATCGAATTCGTCGGTTACGTCGAACAGCCAAACAGTGACTGGAATACGAGCGTCGATCCGATAGCCGATGCCGAATCGTATGAGGAGGTCGGCGGCAACTGGACCTATCAGAGCGAGGAACATGAGCGGTTACACGGCCAAGTCGTCGCTGTACTCCAGCTCGACGTGGCGGAAGGCCATGTCGAAGCCAATGACGACGATGACCAGGCTACCGACAGTGACACCGAAACGAATACCGAAGACGAAAACGAAACGGAGGATGTTGACGAAACGCCCGGATTCGGATTGGCCGCCGCAGTCATCGCACTATCGGCACTCGCCCTCGCCCGCTACCGACGGTGACGAAACCAGGAAAATTGTCCGCATCTCCATTTCACTGCTGTGTTGAATCGTTATATGCCCTGTTTTTCAACAGGACCGAATAGCTCTATTCGAATCCGTTAGGAGAAGGAGTACATTTTTACTGAACGATACTCGTTTGTTTGATATGGCAGTCCATGACAGTAGTAATGAAGACGACGGCTCAATCAATCTTCCAGGTGTTGTTCCGTTCGAACTGTCGCCTTTGACTCGACTGAGTTGGGAATTGGGAGCGCGTACGACTCAGGACGAGGAGTCGACGGTCGTTGGCAAATGGCAACAACGGGGTGGACGGTGGGTTCTTTCGTTCTTCAATGTCACAAGCGAGACTGCCCTCATTCGAGCTCGGACTCCGGTAGGAAGAGAACGATTTTATGGAGCGATTCGTTCAGAGACGCGAGCAGCTATCAAGGAGCTTCAAGCAACGTCATCTTGGCGAGAAATCGACTAACGAGTGGTCCTTCGTTTGAACGTCACTCCGTCGGTTCGTTTACGTTGGTCGATTGATCGACGCTGACTCTCCGCCTCGAGAGGGAGGTAATGAGTTTTTGCGGGATTACAATGCAATGAGGATCAACCCCCCAGATGGCCCTCCATGTACGAACTCGAGGGTTTGTTCCGTTCAACTGCAGCCATCGAGATCTCTTCGAGGCAGCCGTCTTCAGTGATCGGGGGTACCGACATGGAGCGACGAGAACACGGTCGCTTCAATTTTCCGGAGATGCTCCCCGACGGTGGTCTCAGAGACCCCAGTCGCCGCCGCGATCTCGTCGTGGGTTGCGCCGCGGGGCTCGCGATAGTAGCCGAGGTCGACCGCCGCCTGAAGCACCTCGCGCTGACGCTGGGTCAGCCGGGAGACGACGTGGCGAGGGCCGGGCGTATACGAGCCGGTTCGCTCGACCTCGAACCTGACGCCCTCTGGCTGATCGGAGAGCGCATCGTCGAATGCCGCCTCCGTTCCGATGTAGGTCGCACGGAGGCCGCCGTCCTGGGTGTGCTCGATCGGCATATCGATTAGGTAGGACGACTCGCGCCGGTCCTCCATGAGCATCCGGGTCAGGTCGTCCACCGCGTAGCGCGTGTAGGCGAAGAATCCGGCGTCGTCGCCGGTGATCGAGAACTCGAAGACCTGGGGCGACTTCGACAGGATTTCACGGAGTCCCTCGACATCGCCACGACCCTCGGCGAACATCGCGACGGTATCGTCGTCGAGGAGTTCCATTCGGTGGATGGCCCGATACGATAGGTCGAGTTCGGTAACCTGTTGATCGAGCCGGTTGATTCCCCCCTCGTCGGGGTAGGCCACGACGGTGACGTAGCGCATGCGATCACTATTGCCCGCCATCGCACAAGTCGTTGACTATAAGCATCCATGGATCGCCGGCAGCGCGCTCACCGCCCCCGACAAGAAGGATTAACTACCATGTCCGATCGACCCCCGAGGAGCGTCCTCTTGCCGACCACGAGATGGACCGACGCATGCGCGGAACTGGCCGCCCAACTCGGAGACAACGACGAGCTCTTGATCATCCATGACGGCGAGGACGACCCCGTGACCGGGCGGGAAGATGCCCCCGAGGGCGTCACACTCGTCGCCGCTGGCGAACCGGATGGCTGTTCGGGGAAAGCCAACGCTATCGCTGCCGGGATGGCGGCCGCTCGCCACGACCGCCTCGTCTGGACGGACGACGACTTCCACCACCCTCCGGACTGGCTGGCGACCTTCAGCGCGGACTACGAGGCCCACGGGCCGGTATCGGAGGTGCCGTACTTCGTCGGGCGGGACCTCCTGTCGGTGCTGCTCGAACCGTTGTACGCCTCGGCTGGCTCGCTCCCTCTCTTCCTCGGCAACCAGATCTGGGGCGGCGCGGTCATGTTTGAACGGAGCGACATCGACGAGGCTGCGTTTCTCGACGAGCTTCGGCGGACCGTCAGCGACGACGGACTCCTCATGGAGTACCTCCACGTAACGAACGTCGGCCGGACGCGCATCGTCCCCATCGGAGGGACTATCCGCGAGTCAGTCGAGCGTCCGGTCCGGTGGACGCAGATCCTTCGGTGGCATTTCCCCGGTGCCATCGCTGGGACGTGGATCGTCTCGCTGCTCGTCCTCGCAGGGGCGGTCCTGGCCCCAGTCCCTGCGGCGGTAGCCCTGACGGTACTGCACCTCGGTGTCAACGAGGTCCTGGGCGTCCGCCGGTGGACGGCCGTATTGGCGTATCCGGCGCTGTTCGTATTCGTCCCCCTCCTACTGTACGCATTCACCCGCCGGACGTTCGTCTGGGGCGGCCGGCGATACCGCTGGCGCGGGAAGTTCGACGTGGCGGTCGTCGAGTAGCGACTCGGTGGAAGACGACACCTCAAACGAGGCGTGTTTGCACCCCGCTCACCTCATTCGAAAGATAGCGATTGATGGCTCTGTTGAAATACTTAGAACTGAACAGGATACGCGTGCTGACTACAGAGGGCGTATGCAGCAAGTAACCGCTGTTCGTCTCGCGGTGTTACTGCTGAATACAGGAGTTCGGTTGGGCGTGCGTATCGTACAGCGGGATGAAGATGGTCTTAGTACCTCTGCGCGAACATTTCAATCAAAAGAACTTACTCGATAGAAATCAAATGACGGCTATGGATTTGAATCGAATAGCAGTAGTTGCGACATATCTCCTCGCCATCGGAGTCTGTCTGAGCGCTACACTCCTCACAGGGATCCTCTCTCCAATACCGTTTGGAATCAATGTTCAAATTGTGGAGGTACTATTGTTTGTATGCTTGCCGTTCACACTCGAGGTCGCTGTGCTCACTCGTGCAGGCCTTAGTAGGACGCCTGTGGACATCGTACTGGCCGCATTCGCGGTCCCGTGTCTCCTCGCAACGATATGGACGCTCGGTGGGTACGTGTGGCCGAGTGTGGCGGATTCACCATCTTTTCTGACCTCGTTGGGAGCTGGTCTTCTACTATCGATTATCCTCTTAGCCGATGGAGCCCTGACTCACGTTGGTGCATCGGAGTTGGGTTAGATAGCCACCGATATTCCCCCAATAGGAGGTGCAACCTCTGGACGTAATGCCGAATCCGAGCCAGTTCAGTGACCGATACGCGCTGTGTATTCAGCACGCCTTTAACAAACTATCAGTGGCGGAAGATTTCAACAGAGCCTGATTGATGGAATTACTGGAAGGGCAGGCCTCTCTATCGCTCGTTCGCGAGTGAACGTGAATCGGCGTCCGCCGACCGATACGCAGTGATGATCTTCCCCTCAGCCCGATGGAGCACGCGACTCACGGCCGACTTGTTCACGTCGAGGTGCTCAGCGAGCGTCGTAAGAGTACAGTCACGGGGTGAATCGTAGTACCCGTGCTTCAGGGCGACGTCGACGACCTCTCGTTGACGGTCGGTAAGGAGGGGAGACTCCGCCGGCGTCGCGGAGACCTGCGTGATCAGGTACTCGATTCCGGCCGAATCCAGTTCGTCGCGAAACGCCGAGAGCTGGTCTTGCGACGCGACGAGGTCACCGACGAGCCACCCGTCTTCGAGATGCAACGGAAACGACGGGACGATACCCGAGTCCGTCATTGCACCGTGTGGTTCGGGTGTCGTCGTGGTAACCTCGAAGAGAACCCGGTCGGAACCCCCGTGACGGATCTCGAAACCGGTAACGGCGGAAATCGCGTCAAGCGTCTCGATGAGCGGGTCAACGCCGAGCGCGTCCGTCTCAACGAGCAGGCGAAGCCCCTCCTCATCGGGCCACGCTCCGAGCACATCGAACACCGCGTCGGGAAAGGCTTCGGATAGCGCGACGAGCCCGTCGTTCGACTTGGCTTTCAGCGTTGCCCGGGGCATGGTTCATCTCTCGTGGGTCGTCGGCGTCGACCGAGGCGCATACTGGCAAGAAGCGATCCTTCCCTATCAAGCTGTCAGTCGGTCGGTTGCACTGCACCGACCTGTTCCATGAGGCCCAACTGATCGCTTTGTGTCCAGGTCTCGATTAGTTGCCCGTCCTCGAACCGATTGATCTCGATTGCAGTCAGTTCGACCTGCTCTCCAGTGGGTTCGACCCCGAACAGCGGCCCATCGTGCGTTCCCACCATCGTCCACCGGAGCGCGACCTCGTCATCCGCGGCGACCACGTCTTCGATGGTGAACGTCAGATCCGAGAACAGTTCACGCGTCGACGATGCGAGCGCGTTGTAGAGTTCGGGCCCCTGCAACTTATCGGCGAGTTCCCGGTCGTGGATCACGTACGCGTCGTGTACCAGTTCCTCGGCCGTATTCGGGTTCTTGCCGTTCCAGACGTCCTCGTACAGCCGCTCGATCACCTGGCGGTTGGTGTCGACCATCGGGAGTAAATAGCGGGGTGACGAGCATAGCCATTATCGTGAACATGTTGACGTAACGGAGATCGCCCCATAAGACGCGAGCGGATACCGTGGTGCGGCGGGATCCAGCGAGAACAGGTCCTTGAGCGGACAATCAGAGTGCTCGGCGAGAGTGAACGCGAGTTCGAGTTTGTTTAACCTATAGGTTTAATAAATTGCGGGCTGTACGCTTAACCAGATGGTTGAACAACAGCCGGACGACCTAAATCTCGACGCGATCTTCAAGGCGCTGGGCCACCCGATCCGTCGAGAAATCCTCGAAACAGCTCGCCGACGGCTCCGCTGGCCGAAGCCCACGACATGTCGCTGGCGGTGGTCTCGAAGCACCTGCGTGTGCTGGAGGATGCGGGCCTACTCGACATCGAAGAGGACGGTTGGGTCCGCCGCTGTCACCTCGATGCCGCGCCACTGAGCGAGGCGTTCCGGTGGCTGACCCGCCACGGTGTGCTCTGGGAGGACCGCTTCGACGCGTTGGCCGACCATCTGGAGAACGAAGACCGATGACAGACGACAACAGCGGAAGAGAGTTGACGATAAACAGCGAACAGAATGACTCACGGAGCGTGACCGTAAGCCGTATCATCGAAGCATCGCCCGAGCGAGTGTACGAGGCGTTCCTCGATCCCGACGAACTCGCCCAGTGGTTGCCACCGACCGGCTTCTCGGCCGAGGTACACCACTTAGAGCCCGAGGAGGGCGGGACGTACCGCATGACGTTCACGGGCGAGACCGAGGAATTCGCCGAGTACGGCTCGACCTTCGGCGGCACCTACCTGGAGCTGGTTCCCGGTGAACGCATCGTCTACACGGACGAATTCGAGACCGACGACCCCGAGATGGCCGGCGAGACGACGGTGACGGTCACCTTCGAGTCGGTTTCCGAGGGGACCGAGGTCATCGTCCGCCACGAGGGATTCCCCGAGGCCGTTCCCCCGAGCGACGCCAACGAAGGGTGGATCGACTCCCTCGAAAACCTCGCGGATATCGTCCAGGAGGCGGAACTGTGAGTGAAGTAGTATTCGATATCAGCATGTCGTTGGACGGGTTCATCACCGCAGGGAACCAGAGTCAGGAGGAACCGTTAGGTGAGGGTGGACAGCAGCTGCACGCGTGGATGGAGGATGAGAGGGGCCAGCAAATCCTCGAAGAAGCTAGCGGCGACCTGGGAGCGGTCATCGCAGGCCGAGAGACGTACGACGATTCCGTTCCATGGTGGGGATCGGATGGGCCGACCGGTCCTGCCCGTTGCCCGGTGTTCGTCGTCACACACGAAGCGCCTTCAGACGTACCTGAAGATGGCGTGTACACGTTCATTACCGATGGCATTGAGAGCGCTCTCGAACAGGCGAAGGCAGCCGCAGGCGATCAGACTGTCAGCGTGATGGGTGGCGCGAGTATCGGCCAGCAATACATCGCGGCTGGGCTGGTCGATGAGATCGGGATTCACCTCGTGCCAGTTCTCTTCGGAAGCGGTACTCGGCTATTTGAGAATTTGGGTGACGAGCACATTCAATTGGAAATCATCGACGTGACCGAATCCGCCTCAGCAAACCACATCCGGTTTCGTGTCAGCTTGAAATGATCGCCCGCCATGAGGGAATCCCGGAGACCATCCCCCGAGTAACGCCAACGAAGGGTGGACCGACTCGCTGTCGAACCTCGCGGGACTGGTGGAGGGTGCGTAACGATGATCGAAACGACCGAGACAAGCTTGACGATCTGCCGGACGTTCGACGCGCCGCGCGAGCGCGTCTTCCCACGGAGCGTTGCCCGAGGAGCTGATCAACCGAACAAAATAGAATCACCATGAGACAGATAATTGTAAGCGAAATGCTGACGCTCGATGGGGTCATGCAGGCCCCGGGCGGCCCGGACGAGGATCGTGAAGGAGGATTTGAGCAAGGTGGCTGGGTGTGGCCGTACTTCGACGAAGTTTTCGCAGACGCCGTCGAAGACGGTCTCTCCTCGTCGGACGCTCTTCTGCTCGGACGGAAGACCTACGAGATTTTCGCCGCGTATTGGCCGACGGCGACGGATGAAGGAGAGCTAGCCGATCTAATGAGCAGCATTGACAAGTACGTCGCATCACGGACCGTGGACGAGGTGGAGTGGCAGAACTCGACCCTGCTCGAGGGAGATGTCGAGACGGCGGTCGCCGAGTTGAAAGAACAGCCCGGCGAAGACATCCGAGTCCTCGGCAGTGGCGAGCTCGTCCAGACGCTGATGCAACACGATCTCGTCGACGAGTATCAGCTCATGATTACGCCACTCGTTCTTGGGAGCGGGAAGCGACTGTTCGGAAATGAGAGTACGCAAACCGATCTGCAACTCGTGGACACGGAGACGACTGGGGCGGGTGTCGTCGTTCTCATCTACGAAGTGGCGGAGGACGAGGAAGTGAAACGATGATCGAAACCGAGACAACGAGGTCGACCATCCAATTACCGATCGAAACGTCACAGGGGCATTCCTCGACCCGAAGGAGGGGATCGGCGTGATTCTGGATGACAAGGTCGCGGTGGTCTACGGCGCAGGCGGGTCGATCGGTGGTGCTGTCGCCCGCGCTTTCGCCGGTGAGGGAGCCAGGGTCTTCCTCGCTGGTCGCACTGATACGACCCTCGACGAGGTCGCCGAGGACATTCGCTCGGATGGTGGCGAGGCGGATACCGCCGTCGTCGATGCCCTTGACGAGCAGGCCGTCGACGGGTTCGTCGATGCGGTGGTCGAAGAGACCGGACGCATCGACATCTCGTTCAACCTCATCGGAATCGGGGATATCCAAGAGCCGCTGACCGAGATATCGGTCGGGGATTTCATGCAGCCGATCACGACCGCGATGCGGACACAGTTCCTGACGACGAGGGCGGCCGCCAAGCACATGATCGAGCGCGAATCGGGAATTATCTTGACGTTCGGCGGCTCGAATCCCGACGCACCCCCTGGGACGGGGGGTTTCAAAGTCGCTCTCGACGCCATCGAGGGACTTCGTCGGCAGTGGGCAGTCGAACTTGGACCGCATGGCATCCGTGTCGTCACCCTGAAAACGGGGAGCGTGCCAGAATCCATCCCAGACGGCATCGAATACCGCGAGGAAATCGCCGCTGCGACGAAGGAGGCAACCCTGCTGGGGAGGGCAGCGACACTGGCCGACGTGGGGGACGTTGCAGCCTTCGTAGCCTCTGAGCAAGCCCGCACCATCACCGCCACGGAAATCAACATCTCCTGCGGTGCGATTATGGAGTGAGAGTACAACCAGAAGCGGGAACGAATCGTTCGACGACCTCACGGAGTCTGGCGGGACGTCCGTCCCGCTGACCTCGGGGAAGTTTCGCTACCGGTTAGCGTTGCTCCGCTCAGTCACGGAAGACGAAGTCTTCCATACGGACCGAGGCACTCTCTCTGTCTCTCTGTAGACCACTAAAATCCCGGCCAACTGTATGTCACTGTAAGCATCCAATATACTCTCCCAAAACATATAAAAAGTAATTAATATTGACTCATATTTGTTAAGATAATCATATTATCCCTCGGCCAAAAAGGGCACTTGCAATGTCCAACAGTAAAACGCAATTAGCGAAACGGCTCGCCGAAAGACCACGATTAATGGGCGTTTTGTTCACAATCTGTCTGCTCTTGTCGCAGGCAGGAACCGTCGCGGCAGGGAACGGCGGTTCGATCTATTAGCGGACGAACGGAGACAGATACGGTTCATACCACGAATCGAAGTACGAAGAAACTGAAACGCAGTAATCCCATATTTCTCACGTGAACAAAAATAGTCGCGAGGTAGTTCACGGTAGGGAGAAAACACACAGCACGTCCTATCGAAACTCTGTGCTCATATGCATTTGTAGCCGGAAAAGAGGGCTAATCCTCCGACCTCGAGGAGACTGTGATAGGGCGCGAGTAGGTTCGAGTAATTTACCGGGATTGCACGCTAGAGGGAGTCAAAGAGATCGTCTGTGGACCAATGGAACTCGCCGTCGAACTCGACGGGAATCTGCTCGAGTTGGAGGAATCGACTGAGCGTATCCCCGGACACCGTAAGCGGTGGAAGCTCCGTTCCCGCGAGGAAATGGTGGTCGATGGAAGGAATATAGGGGATGTACAGTGCTCCGATGCCGTGCTGTGAGTGATACGTGGAGATTCGCAGTTCGTACTGATCGTCCCCAACTGAGTCAATCCGACAACAGTTCGGAACGCCACCGCCAGACTGGGCAATGGTGATACCGCCATCACCGACGACCCCGTACTGATTTCCGACGAATCGATAGGTCCGTGCGAGAGCGACCGCGGAGCGTAACGTGAACCCACCGTTCAAGAGGCGTGCAATCAATTGCCCGACAGCGATCGCATCTTGATTTTCGACTTCGCTGTGTGTGACGATCCCGCCCACGCTTCCGCTTTCTATCAATTGCAGTCCGTGCTGGTACGATTCGCAGCCGTTGAGCAGGAACGTGTCGACACCGACTCGTGTGAGCGTTCGAGCGTCGAGACCACCGTCGCTACAAACGAAAGTTTCGTCATCGGCGTGACCAATATAGTGGAGGAAATCGGTGTCGGTCGCGAACACCTGCCGAAGAGCGTCGGTAGAGAGATTTCGATGGACGGTGATATCGAACGGAAGCTCGTCACGGTTGCCGTACAGTCCATCCGCGCTTTCGTCGTACTCGGCTGCCATCTGTCGATCGTTACAGACGATCGTTATGTCGATGGCATCGCTTGCGTCCTTCGGAGAGTGATTCAATCCGTTCTCAAATGCGCTCGTCGAGAGCTTGTTCGCACCGACCGGTGTACCCTCACCGAGCCATGCCGTTTCGAACGCGTCGGTTTCCGGGGGTGAGACGTACGAGTTGGCGGCGTCACTCAGTTGGTTGGTTCTAGCTTCCCCGTCTCCGCCACTCCCCTTCGATCTGGTCGATCTGACGAACGCGTCGATGTCGGCGGGCGGCGCCGGCGCAACCTCCACCGATTGCGTCGCTTGGCTGGCTGTGCGGATAAGCGAGAGATCGCCAGCGAGAAACGGTAACGCAGTCGCGTTTTCCGGATCGGATGTCAGATACGTCATGAGTTCCCACGTTGGACGGAGTTCTTCGGTCGCGTCGAACGGAATCGAGAGGTAGGTTGCGAGTTGCTCGGAGAGAGAGCGTTCGTATAGTTCGTCGAAGGAAGGAGAGACAGATGGTTCGATTTGCTTGCGTTCGTACAAATCGATCTCATAGATGCCCTCTGTTCTGGTTACCGTGTCGAGGAAAAACACGTGCTGGAGGATGCGCTCAATAGATGACTCGAACGCCTCGACCGATTGTCCCATTTCGTACTCGAACCCACTGTCGGTTTCGACTCGCGGGTTCTCGCCGGTGACGACTGTCGCACCGAGGTAATATGCGAGCGGACTGGTCGCGTAAATCGCGTTCCGTTCGTGCGGTGCAACGATCGTGATGCCCGTATCCGGGGGTTCGATTTCGTCCGGAACGTTGAGCTGGTCGGCGAGCTCGAGGCGTGGCGGATGGCCTCGAAACGACGGGAGTGACCGCTCGCAGGTCGTCGTTTTCAGCGCGGACCCGAACGTTGAAATGGCACGCGCCAGGTCGGGTGGATCAGCGGTGGATTCGACGGTGGCGGCCGGACTCTCGTGGAGAGATCGCGCACCAAATCGGACGCGGACCGGCGATCCGAAGTCGAAGGCGAGTCGGTCATCCGCCGAAGCGATTGTGACCTCGCTTCGGACGGATACGTAGAGCTTGATAGGTGCCGCCAACTCGAGCAGGTACGTGTCCTCCGGTAACGTCTCGTACGCGTAGTGTTCTGTTTCGAGCAGCATGTCGCCATGCTGATTACGAACGCAGGTCGGAACGACGTACGGGAGCACCAGTTGGTCCGTCGTGAACTCGACTGCCGTATCAACTGGGAAGTAAAAGCTATCAGTCCCGGTTTGTTGCGGATCGATCCGGGTGGACGTTTTGAGCGGGAATTGACGATTCTCTACCGAATCAACGACCGTCATGCCCGGGCGGTTATCGTCCGGTTCGAATGTTGGATTCACGGTAGATCTCTGCTCGTGGGTAGTGCGCAGTTGGTACAATCGCTCTCGCGATTTGTCGCCCCGTCAGTCGGTTCGAAGTCTGAACCAGTCGGTGGTGTGGTTGCTTCGGTGGAGATGCCAGCGCTGGGCTGGCTCGCCTCCATCGATACGATTCTCGATCGTTGCATCAAACAACGGCTCGAGCGCCCGGACCTGCTCCGAATCGCGCTCGACCGGGAAACTATAGTGGCCGATTCCCGAGACGGCGGTCACTCGTTCGCAAATCGGTTCGAGAACCAAGCGCGTTCCGTCGACTCCGTATTTTTCGAGGAGCGGACGAAGCGAGTCGAAACAGAATCGCAGCTCGGTCGGGTCCAGTTGTTGCTTTTGAAGGTCCTCCATGGTCGTTTCGATAGCGTCGACGAACGCTTCGACGGTTCCGTCGACAGTTTCGACCGTTACCGCCGACGGGTCCTCGAAATCGCGCGCGCTGTTACGCTCCGACTCATCAAGTGAGTCTGGGTCATTTTTGATTGGAATGTCGGTATTTGTGTCAGAGCAGGTATCGGGACCCGAGTCAGAAGGAGCATCCGTATCGACACGATGCTCCGTGATCGATCGAGAGTCCGCAGCGGATCGGGCCGTGGTCGTGTAGTCGATCACTCGAGCAGTATCGGAGGTGTTGTCGACGATGGAGAGGCGGTCAATCGCCGAATCGACGTGCCGTTCGAGAAGAGCGAAGAGTCGGCGTCGATCGCCGTCACCGAGAAGTTGAGCGCTCGCGAGATCCATAACCGAATCCGGTACCGCACCAACGAGCAGTATATTGGCGCCGGTCAGTTGGAGCCGCTGAAGCGCCGATCCGATACCGATCGTCCCATCGGGTTCGATGAGAACGTCGTACCCGAGCGTCGAGAACTGGATAGTCGCACCGGCTCGAGCCGTCCCATCCGCACGCGTGCTGTTGAGACGTTCGAGTGAGGGGCGGTCGAGGGTTTTGTCGATCGCCTGTCGCACGTATGCGGGGTCGTGATCGGAACGATCGGCTACCGCGAGGACTACTTTTGTAGCGAGGCCACCGGTGGAATGGTCATCGGCACTGTCCGAGGCCGGCGTCACGTGCGGCCAGTCTGGTTTGATGTCCGCGATAGCCGGTTTCACACTCTCCTGACGAGAGAGAGTGACGTCGCCGGAGTTGGTAATGGTGACGAGGTAATCAACGTAAGAAAAGCGGATCGTCGGCCATTCTTCGGCGTGCTGGCGATTGGTCTGAACCAGTGTATTTAGCGCATCAGCGTCGATAACGTCGTTGATCGGCGGGAGGTCTATCACGTCTTTCTCGAGCGCGTCAGCGACTGCTCTCACGACAGTATGGCTCGGTGGTTCGATATGGGGTGTGCTCTGGTGACCTTGAGACGGAAATACGGGCAAATCGTTCCGGTCTGCACGGGGATCGTCTTCGTCAGTCATTGAATAGATACCATATGATCGCCAGAGACCAAAAGCTCCCGCATTAATACCGTGAGACCACCATACTTCTAAATTGTTTTTTATGTAGAAAAGTTATAAGAAAGACAGGGATTATAATATTGGTTGCTAACTATCGAAAGCAGTATTCATCTGGCAGACTTATTACCGACCGTCGTATTCGTAACAACATGGCCGATCGTAATTCAGGTGACGCCAAAAAGCAATTTCCTCCTATCGACCGAAAGAGTTCTCCATCAGCAGGACACGAACCGTGGATTGACGAGTTACTGCGCCTTCTCAGTCACCATCGACGACGCGACATTCTCTACTATCTCAGCGAGCACGAGTTAGCCAGCATCGAGACACTAGCGACCGAGATAACGGCACAGGAACTCGATTGTTCGTCGTCGGACGTTACCCCGGAGGATCGCGAATCCATTTTGATCGACCTCTACCACAATCATCTTCCAAAGCTTACGAACAGTGGTTTAATCGAGTACGATCGGCGAAGCGGAGCGATCAAGTGGTCGTTGGCATCGGATGACGTTCACTCGTTGTTAGACCGGTGTCACGAAATCGAACGGGCCGATCTCGGTTCTGGCGAGTAGTTAGTCTCACGGGAATGAGCACGTGAGCACGATAGTGCGCGGTGAGTCGTGGATTCTTGTGACTTAGGCGTGAGGAGGGAAAGACCAGAGATCGGTACTCAAGCTCCGTATAGTGATTCTACAAAGCAGCTAATTCCAGTTAAATTAAATATCATCCGTGCTATCGGCCGAACATGAGTATGAGCACCGTCAGGTTCGCGGACATCTATTCAGCGTCCTCTCGTGAACCCTCTGTTCCTCTCTCGAACCACGAGTCCTTCGACTATCACCATCTACATCGGTGCGTAGGGCCCACTAACGCACTCCTAACCGCGTATCGCTTGCCGGAAGAAAGGGTTGCAGCCACTCTCTACCAGTGATCAGTGCCAGAGAATTCCTCGAAAACGCTGTATTGCACGCTCAGCGGGTCCTAATGGGAATATTCAATGTCAACTGACAGGCTACTCAATTGGCGGTCGATCCTCATCGGGTTCGTCGGTGCCGGACTCGTCCTCTCGTTGATGCTCTGGGTTGTCGGTATCGATGGAATTATTGCACAACTGCACAGGGCCCAGCCCGCCGTCATCGCCGTCTTGCTTGGGTTCATCCCTCTCTGGCTCATCGCTTGGGGGCTCTGTCTGCACACCGTCTTGCGCGCATTGGGAACGCCGACCTCTCGAGTGCAGTCAATCGTCGTGTTTACTGCTGCGACCTTCGCGAATCAAGTCACCCCGTTCGGACAGGCCGGCGGTGAACCCATCAGCGCGTTCTTGATCTCCGAGGCCGCCGACACAGAGTATGAGAACGGGCTGGCTGCCATCGCGAGCGTCGATACCCTGCACTTTTTCCCCTCGATCGGTATGGGGATCGTCGGTATTGGACTGTTCGTCCTGCGGGGGCTCGATTTCGACCGAAACCTACTCCTCGCTAGTTTCACCGTGGCAGCGCTCCTCGCCGGGTTCGTTCTCGCACTCACGCTCGGGTGGCGGTTCCGCCATCGGATCGAGGCGGTGGTCCTCTCGGTGCTGCCACCGATGGTCCGCTGGGTTGGTCGGACTGTCCCACGCGTTAGCGCGCCGACTCGAGCGGACATCAAACACCGCGTAGATGGGTTTTTCGCCTCGATCGAACGCATCGCCAGCAACCGGCGACTCTTGATCTTGGCCGGCTTGTTCTCGTGTGCCGGGTGGCTCACGCTGGCGATCTGTCTGTGGATCTCGCTCGCGTCTATCGGAATCACCGTTCCCTTCGGAGCGATGCTAATCGTACTTCCTGTGGCCAGCATCGCCGGAATATTCCCACTTCCGGGCGGTATGGGCGGCGTCGAGACGGCGTTTATCGTTCTGGTTGTCTCTACAACTGGCGTTGCAACGACGGCCGCGACGGCTGCCGTCGTCATCTACCGGGGAGCGACCTACTGGCTCCCGATGCTGGTCGGCGGTGGTATCGCCGCTGTTATCGTGGACAACCTGTATCGTCGCCATTGATACTGAAGTCGGCCACGAACCGCCTATCATCCGTCAGACCGAGAGCGATTGTATACACGCACGGAACGCCGATGACTGACGAAGCACGTACCGGTTGCTGGTGAGTGCTGTATTCCGAGTTTCTGAACGTAATACCAAACCTATAAGTTTATACTATTGCCATCACAACCCGGGTACATGACTGCCCTCCACAGATACCTCATAGCTGCTGGTATCGTCGTCTTCGGCCTCGCGGCGCTAGCACTACTCAGCGATTTCCTCGTGCTAGGGCATCTGGTATCGTTCCTCGGCGTCATAATAGCACACCCACTTTGGTTCCTCAGCCTCGCTTTCGATGCGCGCGTGTGGCTCGTGATCGCCGTCGTGATCTTTGGGACCTCGTTGCTGTTGTATTTGTTGTCGCTATTTCGGGAGGATCGCGACGCGCTGGTCAATTCGGGCCGGTCCGTCGAGGCACTGGTCCCTGTCCACGAAGAATCCAACGTAATGCACCGTTCGGTAGAGCACCTGGCGGCTTCGACCTACGAGAATCTCACCATCACGATCATCTGCGAACCCGATGATCAGCCCTCTATCGATCGGGCTGCCGATTTGGCGGCCGACCACGAACGCGTCCAATATATCCGCAACCGTCGGCCCGGATCGAAGGCGGGGGCACTCAACGATGCCATCGAACGCAGCGATGCTGACGTGATCGCGATGTTCGATGCCGATCAAGAACCCCATCCGAAGCTGATCGCCCACGCGATGGCCGCGTTACGTGAACACGACATCGCGCGGGTCCGGAGCCTTCCCCGACCGACAGGTCTGATAGAGTCGATGGCGTACTACGAGTATCTGCTGCTCTTTTTCTTGCCACAGAAACTCGCTCGCTCTCTGCTGGGACTCGGCATCGTTGGGACCCGCAGTGTTCTGATCGAGCGGTCGGTCTTCGACGAGGTGGGGCAGTTCGACGAGGGAGCACTGACCGAAGATATGGACTTTACTCACCGGTGTCACCAGGCTAACCTCTCGATCCGAGAACTGTTGTATTATCCCTGTTTCGAGGAGGCGGCCCACACGCTTCGGGACTGGTGGGGTCAGCGGGTTCGCTGGATCTCCGGCCACGTCACCATTTGCCACAACCACCTCCGCGACTGGCGCAATCTCCGCGATCCAGCGTTCCTGAGTTCGCTCCTGTCACTCGTGGGAACGTTCGCCGCCGGGGTCCTCCTCTCGGTTACGATCCCGAAACTCGTGCTGGCGGCTCTCGCTCATCCCGGTTTCGTCGGTCTGGGGTTGGCTGGCATCTACGGCATCACACTCACGACCCGCGGAGTCGACAACTACACCGCCGGCACTGAGGGGTTCAATCTCGCGTGGCTGCTCCTCCCGGTTGCACTGACGCTCTTTGGACTCGTCGTCGTACAGGTCGTCGTCAGCTATGCCATCGGGCGGGAAGCAAACTGGTACCAGGTCGAAAAACACGGCTGACAGAACGCAGACGGGATTGCGGGACGAGTCGATTTTGACTCGATCTCTCGTCGAGTCTCCCTCAGGCGTCTCACTCTCGAGATCTGGTTCTCGAGAGATGAGTTCTCCGTCTGTCAATCGTCGTCGCTGTCCGGTTCACCTACGCCCTCGCCGACGATTCGGTCAGCGATGATGTGTCTGCTGGTCTCCTCGGCGGTCGCCTTCCGCTGAAAGAGCAATTTCGTCAAGATATCTCCAGCGAAGACGATTGCACCCAGGATCAACAGCGTGTCGCCGGGCATGCGTAGCCAGAACAGCGTCTGAATCAGGTTTCCGCTGTAGAACTCGAGGCTACGAGAGGCAGCGTACCCCTCCGTGAAGGCGACCTCGAGCTGGAGGAATCCGACGGGTAACAGCGAGAGGAACAACATGAGCGCGATCCCGACGTTGCACAGCCAGAACGACCAGGTCAGGCGGCGTTCGGACCACTGTTCGGGCCGGGTCGTGATCCGGAGGATGTAGACTGCCATCCCCATCGCGAGGAAGCCGAAGGCGCCGAACATCGCGCCGTGTGCGTGGGCGACCGTGAGGTAGGTCCCGCTCTCGAAGTAGCTGATCACCGGCAGGTTGATGAAAAAGCCGATGACGCCGGCCCCGAAAAAGTTCCAGACGCTCGAGGCGACGATGAAGTAGAAGGCCATTCGGTAGGGGAAGTCTTTCCCAGCGGTGTCCATCGCGCGGTACTGCCCCAGTGCCTCGTAGAGGATAAAGAGGAGGGGAATGAACTCGAGCGTCGAGAAGACGCTCCCGATGGGGAGTCAGACCTCGGGGAGGCCGGCCCACCAGTAGTGGTGAGAGACGCCGATGATGCCGCTGCCCATGACGAGCGCGGCCTGGAAGATGACCGCCTTCTCGGCGGCCTTCTTCGAGAGGAGGTTCATCGAGACCAGCGTCAGCGCGATAACGACGAGGATGAAGAACTCGAAGACGCCCTCGACCCACATGTGGACGACCACTGTTGCCGAGGAACTCGGCATCACTCGTTCCACGTTCACCGAGCATCTTGTGGCCGCACAAACGAAACTACTGAACGCAATTCTCGAGGCCTGAACGAGTTACTGTATTGACTCGAGGAGAGTACCATTTGCATCCAACGGCGATTGGTTCGCCCGAATATCCTCGGTACGCGTTTCAACGCAATATCCACCGTCCTTTGGGTTTCGATGCGCCATTGAAGATCGCCGTATCAATTTCAATTCGATCGAGGGAGTCTCGGTCGACGATTTAGGCTTCTGAGACAGCAGTAGCTCTGGTGGGTGAGCCCCCTTGCAGGTGAGATGGGCTCGAAGAAAGTACCGATGAACAGATAGAGGTTGACAGACTCAGAACGAGTCGACACCTCGTTAGTTTTCAGGCTCCGTTATGCGGAGTTCGTCGTTAACCTCGTAGAGATACCCGCGATCGATCAACCGGGACAGTGCATGGGTTGCATCCCCGGCTTCGAGATCCAACTGTTCGGAGTCACGAAGGGTCTCGAGTGCGCGTTCACGCGGAATCGACTGCCCATCTTGCTCCGCTGTTGCGTTTCGACTGTGGGCAGACAGGATTTCGTACACGTCCATAATCCACTCTGGAAGCGGTGGGCGTGGATCAGTGAGGTCGGTCATCTCAACGCTGTACTATCTGCTTCACGTTCAACTCGCATAAGAATATCCCCCGATGAAAGAGCGGATTGACGCAGGACATCGATCACGAGACAACCTACTGAACGCCTAGAGAACTGCGTTATGAGAGAGGAATATCGCCTCCACGCAGTTCCCCGTCTATGGTTTTTCGTGCGCCTGAACGGCTGAGACACATCACATGTGCCTCGAGATTCGATGAGTACAGAGTACCCGATCGAGCGTGGTTACTACCGAAACCACGAGCATGACTGTCCCGATAGTAGCGACCGAAAACGACAGTATTCCGGCGATATCGCACGGCGGAACGAGCATGAACTCGCCGCTATCGATGAGTGGCTCCCGGGTACAGAGCCAACACCGGACGCGATCGACCTCACTGACCGGTTTGCGTATCGGACGCAGTACTGGAGCAGCCGGAACTGCGGCCACGAGCGAAATCGTCGCGACCAGTTCATCGTTCCGTGTAAAACACCGAATTCACCGACTCTACTCGAGAGAAACGGCCCGGATCCGGATCGTCAGTAACTAGTGATACCCAGTCGACAATAGCCGGCCAATCCAAACTGTCTGACTATCATCATACTGCCCGAGTTGGAGACCGGTATTTATGCCGGTCGATACGAAAGAGCCAATATGAGTAACGCCCCGCTTGGGCAACGGCGCAACTTCCGGGCCTTATTCGATCAACTCGATGGTGTTGCGCTTTGGACGGTGACTGAACCCGGCGAGTTCGACTACATCAGTGCAGGCTTCGAAGGGATCTGGGGAATCCCTCCCGAGGATGTCAAAGATGATATCTCGCGGCTGCTCGATGCCATCCATCCCGAAGACCGCGAGCGTGTCCGGGCGAATATCGAGGCATCAGACCAGGGGCTCCGTGACGAGGCGTATGAGGGTCGCGTCGTACAACAAGATGGCTCGGTTCGCTGGGTGCTCACGCGGCAGGTCCTTCTCCAAAATGAGAACGGCGAGGTCTCTGAGGTCGTCGGCATCTGTACGGATATCACGGAGCAAAAGCGCCGCGAGCAAGAACTCGAACTGCTGAACCGAATCGTCCGTCACGATATTCGCAACGATATGGCAGTTGTACTCGGCTGGGCGGAGATACTTGAAGACAACGTCGATGCTGAAGGCGAAGAGTACCTGCAAAAGATTCTCGCCAGCGGTGAACACGTTGTCGAACTGACCGAGGTAGCAAGCGATTACGTGGAGATGGTCGTCTCAAATGAAGAGGTCACCGTAGAGCTGGTGCCGCTTCGCTCGGTCCTCGAAACTGAGCTATCGCTTCGAGAGGAATCCTTCCCGGAGGCGGAGTTCGTTCTGAACGACACGCTTCCTGATGTTGAGGTGGCTGCCGATAGTATGCTCAGTTCGGTCTTCCGGAATCTCCTGAACAACGCTGTCCAACACAACGACAAGGATGCCCCCATTGTCGAAATCTCTTGTAACCTTCGAGACGACGATGTCGAGATTCGAATCGCCGACAACGGGCCCGGGATTCGCGACACCAAGAAAGATGTCGTGTTCGGGAAAGGAGAGCGAGGCCTCGGGAGCCCCGGAACGGGGATCGGTCTATACCTCGTCCAGACGCTGGTTACCCAGTACAACGGCGATATCTGGGCCGAAGACAACGAGCCGACTGGGACAGTCTTCGTCGTCGAACTGCCACATGCAGGTAGTTCGAGGGCAGTATAGCATACCAGAAGCCTTCGAAGAAGCAGGACTAGCAGAGGATCGCTTCCTCGAGAACTCGATAAAACGCTATCCGCGATCTTTCTTCGAGTAGCGCTATGACCGATTTTCGGTGGTTATCTCCGTATTTGAATGAACTATTGGACCGGAAAACACCCGGTCGTACTCTGTTTAACCCAAATGTGCATCCGTCCGAACGTGCGTAACAGACCCCCTCGATAAGGCCTCGAGCCATGGTTGATTTGGAGAGGTCGTCATACGATCGCATCGCGATATACTAATAGTGTTGTCAGGTTGTCAACCTCACATACTGTCAGTTCGGTGTCAGAGAGCGACGCGCATAGCACGGGTATAGATCACAAGTACACGAGTCGCGGAGACAGCCAGATATTCGATGTCGGGAGCAGTGAACGCCTCCGTCAGATCGATATTCGGTGTGAACCGATACCGAACGAGAACGCGTTCATCAGTTCCCATCTATATTTCAACGCGTTCTCCGGATGAAACTCCCCTGGCTTTCGAGGACGAGACGTCGCAGTTCACCGCACTGGCAGACATTTGGCTCACCCAACACGAGAAAGATTGGCTCGAGGCCGGTAGTGAATACAAAGAACCTACATGATCGAAACTGTTTGGAGACAGAGGAGTATATTATTTTATCGCTTCAAATAGATGTTTGACACTGCTTCCGATTTCCTGCCGGTAGTTTCTACAATTGAGGTTATATCTCTGACAGGCGTCGTGCTGTGACTTATCGACATCGACGAGAAACATCGAGTCGTCGACGTCGTGTTTCTCGAGGAGTTCTCGAAATAACACACTCGAGAGGAGCTTGTTTCTGGTCGCTTCAAGCGTTGTATAGAGCAAATCATTCAATACAGGATCGACAGCTGTGTACAGCCAGTACTGTTCACTGTCGAGTCGGATCACAGTCTCGTCGATCGTAACGTGATCCGAACTGCGTCCAGACTCCAGCTGTAGATCGGCTTTGAGGATCCAGTTGTAGGACAGTCGATTGTGCCTGCTCGACGTCAAATGTATAGATTATTTTAATAGTATTCTAAATAGAGGGATTTGCAAGAGAAGGTTGAATATTGAGCACCATTCAATAGTTGCGATGTTGGCTCTTCCTCACAAAACCCACTTCAATCTGATCGATACTAGGAGTGAAACGTGGGTTTCGGGCATAGATACGCAGAAAAACGCTACGTCTCTCCGCCAACCGTATCTTACCACCGACGGACAGCAACGTATGGTCGAATAAGTTGCTCAGTAACGACCTCAGTCATCGAGTTTCATAGTGAGAATTTCTGTATTTCATGACTCGACAGTATCGTTTATTTGGCTTTCATCAAAAATTCGAAAAAACTCCTACGATACCAAGACGAAAATCGGCCAGGAGTTTATAACCGAGCGACAGAGAGGGTACAATCTCGAAACAGATGGTTACCCTCACAGGAGTTGTAACGCCCTATTTGCAGCGATTAGCCGAGGACACAGGTGAGACAGTGTGGTTTCTCATAGAGGAGTATGGCGTAGGCGTATATCTAGAACATGCTGCGGGAAAGGCAACCCATCAAAACAGCACATTCCATAGGGGGCGATCGTACCTGGATTGTCATGCAGGTGGAAAAGCGATTCTTGCACACTTGCTCGCTGAGCGGGTAACTGTGATTATTGACACCCACGGTCTTCCGGCGATGACGGAAAACACGATCACCTCCCGATCGGCGCTCTCGGACGAACTGGACGGATTAGTGAGCAAGAGTACGCTCAGAACTATAGCGAGCAACTCGAGGGTACTAAAGCAGTGAGTTCAGCGATCGTTATCGAAGACGAGTATTTGGTGTGATTAGTATCGGCGGGCCAGAACACCGACTACACGGAGAATGGTTCGAGGTGGAATTGCCAAATCAAGTACGGAGCGTTACAGACGAGATCAGACTCGACCAACTGTATTCGTAGAATAGGCCCGGTTCACGCTCAGATGAAGACACCAATCTATTACGGTCGTACTTTTGTAACCATAGGATATCCAACTATGGTTACTATCATACGATTAGGCTGGTCTGAGAAGTGAGTAGAACCGGCTGATCTGAACACAACGCTCAGTAAAATGGCGATCATACACAATCGACGCCTTCAGCCTCAACCGTTTTGATTACTGATCCTCTCACGGAGTATAGCGATTCAACAGCTCTTCGAGACCGATCTGAAATACTGTTGTAAGCGCGGTCGTGCGTGCTGAATAGAGCACTATAAGATGATTTTGATAGGCTTCATCGAAACCATTTTGTTGAGTACCTTCTGTTATTGTATATGGCTCCAGGAAAAGACCCGAATCGCCGGGTCAAAACGACTGATACAGTACTCGAGATACTTGCCACATTACAATCGATGAACGGCGCAACGCTAGTGGAACTGACGGACGAGCTCGAGTTCGCGAAGAGCACGATACACAGTCACCTCACGACGTTAGAGAGCAGCAAGTACGTCGTCAAGAACGACGGGATGTACGAACTGAGCCTCAAATTCCTCGACCACGGCATGTTCGTCAAGAACGAGCGTGCTATCTCTCGACTCGGAGGTGCAATTCTCGAGAACCTCGCCGCCGAAACGGGGGAAGTGGCGTGGCTCATCGTCGAAGAGCATGGGGAGGCGGTGTATCTCGACAAAGCGATGGGGGAAAACGCCGTTCAGACGCATGCGAGGGTCGGTGGTCGAGCACACCTTCACCATCTCGCCACGGGAAAGTTGATTCTGGCGTACCTTCCTGACGAGCGTGTCGAAGAAATTATTACCCGATACGGGTTACCCGAACTCACCCCAAACACGATCACTGATCCCGACGAACTACG
Organism: Halostagnicola larsenii XH-48; assembly: GCF_000517625.1. GTDB lineage: Archaea > Halobacteriota > Halobacteria > Halobacteriales > Natrialbaceae > Halostagnicola > Halostagnicola larsenii. The sequence continues at coordinate 339,209 of NZ_CP007057.1, forward strand.
GGCCGAGCTCGATCAAATCCGCGATGACGGCATCGCGTTCAACGACAAGGAAACCGTCACCGGACTCCGAGCGATCGGCGCCCCAGTGCTTGGTGAGGACACGATTCACGGAGCGATTTGCGTCTCTGGGCCCGCAAACCGACTCACCGTCGACCGCTGTCACGACGAGATCAAACCACTGTTGCTCGAGGCGACGAACGAACTCGAATTGAAACTGCAGTACCCATTGAATTGAACGATACGATTCGAGTAGCGTCGACTGACTGATGTTGGCCGACTCCTAGATTTACCCATCCGCTCGAGTGCGCGGTCAGTAGCTTTTTCAGACAGTATCGGGATCCAATTCGGCTCGCATTCGGTCACTTCGAATTTCGTTCCGCAGCTATTCGGTATTGGCGAATACCTCGCACAACCTTTTACATTCATACTACAGTAAATAGATGGCGAATATCGAATAGGTGAGGACGTTAGTAAGAGTAGAGAATTGTTTTCGGCTGTGTTTATATGGTAATTCCGAATAGAACGTCCGAATATATCAGGGCTGAATGCTCGGCGAAACCTTTCGACACCAAAAACTTGAATATCGATCGTAAAGGATACGTGGTTGTATGGGATCATCTGTCAGGCGATTAGACAGCAGAACCGAAGTTCCGGATGAGGCGTTCGAAGATGAAATCGTCGATCTGGATTTCCACGTCAATCCACAGGAAGAAGAGTTGCTAGAGTACGTAGAGGACGACCGCGCACTCGATAAGTTGACGACTGAGTTCGGTGCGACGCCGGTAATGGGCAAGTGGGACGCAGCCTACGCCATCAAAGAAGGCCAGGAAGGGTTGTTCACGCAGGGTCGGGCGAAATACGCCGAGGACGTTCGCGAGGCGTGTGAGCCCATCGCCGTCGACGAACCGATCGTCAACGCAGGCATCAACAACCTCCCTCTCCAGCATCATCCAGTTTTGAAAAACGCCGTCTGTCAGGCGGCCAACGATTATATGATCGACCACTTCGTCGACGAGGGGGTCTACACTTCGATGATGGTCCCGAAGTGGGATCCCGAATACGCCGTCGAGGAGATCGACCGCGTCGCCGACGAGGACGGGATCGTCGCGGCCTACTCCTGGTTCGATCCGAAGGTTCCGTGGGGGAACGAGCAGTTCGACCCCGTCTTCGATGCGCTCGTCGAGAACAACCTACCGCTCGTGCTTCACGGCTCGCTCGCCTACTGGCCACAGCACTCACACGTCGGCGACGATATGCTCACCTGGACGGAGGTGCTCGGTTTCGACTGGCCGATTCACGCGATGGTCAACGTCGTCAACATGATCATGCGGGGTGTCTTCGATAAATACCCAGACCTCGACGTCGTGATTCAAGAGGGCGGCCACTGGTGGGTGCCGTTCCTGCGCTACCGGATGGACGAGTTCTACGAAATGCATCCGGAGGACATCCAGATCACGCCCCGCAAGATGGACTCCGGTGACAGGTATCTCGAGCGAGCACCAAGCGAGTACCTCCGAGACAACATCTACCTCTGTACGCAGCCGTTTGCACTGCCGCGCAACGCCGGCGCCGCGGAGAATCTTCTCGACCTCTCGATGGCCAGCGACATGTTCATTTACTCGAGTGACTGGCCACATCAGACGCTGGATCCGCCGACGTGGTTCTACACCTCTCGTGCATTCGACGAGCACACGCGTGAACGAATCCTCAACGGGAACGCCAAAGACATTCTCGACATCTAGACCAATGGTTGACACCGACAATTTCACGAAGGTTGCAGAGGTCGACGATATCCCCGAAGGTGAAGGCGAGGGTTTCGAAATCAACGGAATCGAGATTGCCGTCTTCAACACCGGCGACGAGTACTACGCGATCAGTAACCGATGTTCCCATCAACGCGCACCGCTGTGTAAGGCGGGTGATCGGAAGATCAACGCCGAGGATACGTGGACCGAAGAACGCGGCGGGGTCGATACTGAGGCCTGTACGGTCTCGTGCCCGTGGCACCTTTGGGAATGGGACCTCGAGACGGGTGAACACGAAGCATCCGGACAGCACATCGGTACGTTCGATTGTACGGTCGACGGCGACGATATCCTCGTACGTATCTGACTGATCGCCCTTCGAACCGCTTGTTTCGCTCGCCGATCGTGAACTGTACGGCGCTCAATTGTGTTACCAGAGGGCGTTGCTGACGTGCCATTATCAGCGACTCATCCGTCGGTTTCGACTCACAATTTCACGATGAGAGAGAAGACACGTTTCTCGAGAAAGTCTCGATTCGGTTGTAACCGCCGTCGCGGGACGCAGACTACCGCGGGAGTATTTGAGCGAGTACCTCGATTGAGGTCAGCGTTTTCTCGCCATCGAAGTCGGCGGTCTCTCGTCATCGAGGTCGGTCCCGGCGAGGTCCGACGTGAGTGCGGCATCGTCGTCATCAGAACGAGCGAATTATGTATTGGCATATTTATTTCTAAATATATTCGGTAATATCATGATCTGTTGTGTTACTTCTATAGTATAAATATCGGTATATGATCGGTGCCTTTATCACCTCCATCCCAGTGTGATAAACCATGTCTGGCAGCCAGAGTTGGGAGAATGACGATCATATCTCTGGGGAATCAGTTACTCCTGAACAAAAATCGATCGACGATGTAACCCTGGCCGAAATGAATCCCCGGCCGATACTGAAATTCATCATCGCGTTCGCAACTGGTACGTTCGTTTTCCTCATTCCGATTCAGTGGGAGGGGCAGACGACGATTCCGCTCGACGTCATGATGACGCTCATTCAGAATACGTCGATGCTCGCCGTTGACCTGTTTGCGCTCGGATTGATCACGGCAGGTGGAGTTCTAACGTCGATCTCACAGCTTCACTATCGTGGAACAGTCACCGTCAGTGAACGGATGGAGAACCTACTCCAGTTAGATTACTGGGAGACATCGAACGTGTTCTGGGTGTTCCGAGGCGTTGCCATCTTTTTCGCGGTGGCGATCCTCCTCGACATCGGCCCGGAGTGGATGCTCGTTGATCCGATAGTCAACACCGCCTGGGGAGCACTCGTGGTTACGGTCGCGCTCGTGATCCCAATCGGATCGATCTTCGTTAATCTGCTCGCAGAACTCGGCGGCCTGCAATTCATCGGCACACTCGCACAACCGATTATGCGTCCTGCGTTCAATCTCCCTGGCCGATCAGCCCTCGATGGTGCGGCATCATGGCTCGGCTCGTTCAGCATCGGGTACTATCTTACCCGCAACGTCTTCGACCGGGGAGGATACAACAAGCGGGAAGTGTTCGTGATTTGTACCTGTTTCGCAACCGCGAACGTGGGGACGGTTGGGGCAGTCGCAGCCCTTCTCGGTCTCCTCCATCTCTTTCCGGTCATTATCCTGCTGTACCTCATCGCGACCCTTCTCGTCGCGGCAATCCTCGTCCGGATTCCACCACTCTCGATGGTCCCCAACGAATACATCGCGGAGCCGGATCCAGAGCCGGAGTTTACCGGGACCATCGGAGAGTACGTTCGATTCGCCTTCAACAACGGCGTGAAAACGGCGAAGGAAGGCGAGTCGATCCTTCGAACGTCAGTCGTCGGCTTCGTCGACGGTTTGAAACTCGCCGGGATGGTCGTCGGGTCGGTACTGACGATGTCGATGGTCGTCCTCCTCGTCGAGGAATACACTGCGTTCTTTGAGTACATCGCCATGCCGTTCGTACCGCTCATGTCGATCCTCGCTATCCCGGATCCGCAAACGGCAACGATCGGCGTCATCCTCGGCGGTGCGGAGTTCTTCATCGGTGCGTCGTTCGTCGTCGAAGCCAGCGTTACCACGCAAGTATTCGTCGTGATCGTGACGGGCGCTCAAGCGATTTTCTTTTCGGCACCAGCTCCGATGATGGTCGACATGTTCGATGACGTTCCGATGCGGTTCCGGGATCTATTCCTCCTGCTGATTCTCCGAACCGTATTGCTCGTCCCCATCGCTGCGGCCCTAACCCACGGGGCCACGGCTATCGGCCTTATATAGTCTCAGAGAACCCATCTGTGAAAGAGCCGGCCCGCCAATTGGAGAAACGATTACGACCAGCGCTCGGACCGATCCCGCTGGTTCTAGCTGATGGCTGAGTACCGCTCGATCAAGTCAATAGCGATATTTAGTGGCCCTCATTGAGGCCGCCTGACAGGAGCCGCCCTGCACCGGGAACCTGCGTACTGAGACCGAGATTATCGAGAATCTCGTAGGTAGTTGCGGTCGCCGCAGAGAAGACCGGAAGCCCGAGCGTATCCTCTGCGGCCTGGATCGAGTTGAGGGACGGCATCTGGACACACGATGAGAGAACCAGTGCGTCGGCAGCGTCGGTGTCGAGATCGGCGGCGATATTCACGAGGTTCCGCTGATCGAGCTGAGCGACTTCCAGATTGTCGGGGCACTCGAGCGTCTCGTAGTCGATCACATCAACACCGGCACTCTCGAAGTAGTCGATCATCGTCTGGGTGAGTTCTTCCACGTACGGGGCGATCAACGCGATTTTATCGGCCTCGAGCCGTTTGATCGCGCGAACGAGTGCGCCAGCACTGGTCACGACTGGCGCGTCGCCGCCGTTTTCGACGGTCTGCTGGTGAAGCGCCGCCTCGCTCTCTTCGTGGTAGCCCGGGCCCTGGGCCATGATTCCAATAAGACAGGCATACGCGAGGACATCACAGCGGGCGTCCGATAGCAGGGTCGCACAGTGTTTTGACTGCTCGTCCATCTGCTCGAGTTCCTCCTGTGTGACGCTCTGCATTCGCATGCGACTCGAATGGAACGTAAACTCCTCGCCGTAGAGGTCCGGGCGGGTGTTCAACATTGCCGGTATCTCCGTCTCCATCGTAACGTTCGAACTGGGTACAATCAGTCCGATACGGAAACTATCGTTCATGAATCAATAGAATGTACATCGGCAAGTGTATAGAAGGTTTGGTCGACGGCGATATTGCTGAGCTGCAATCGGTTAATCTAAACAAGGCCGACACGGTTTAGTTTAGTACTTCCGCTATCAAATGACAGTTAAGTGATTGCTGACGTCTCTGGGCATTATAGTAGTGTGCTAATTACTCAAGTTACTCTTTGACACTCGCCTGACTGTCTACCGATAAGTTGTGGGAGCTGTCACCTCGCGTCTTGAGGGTGCAAAACCACTTTTCAATCAGGTTTTGATCAACATAGGCAAACTCACCTTTCAATCCTAACCAACAGAGGGCGATTAGATAGCTATAGTAATCGATGAGAATTATCGTTCAGAGAGATTGTGTTTCTTGGTAAATTGATAGAAGGATGTAGTACCGATGTCGATGTCTCATCGTCCGAATACCGCGATATCGGGAATGATCCATGGGCCAACTATATTGCTCTAGTAACACAATTCTATGTGATTCATGTCTTAACAAAATTAGTATATATTCCTCCTCAGACGGCTTCGTCGTCGATGAGGCCCACATACTATAAGATATATAAGGTATACAGTGTTAGATTGCTAAGAACGTTCTACGCCGATCAAGTCATGACTGTCGTGTCTCCCGAAGCGGACAACCAGTCGTGTGGAGCCGGACGGCAACGGCCAGATGTGTGTTGCCGTCTACTCACGCTCTCACAGTTCATCAAATTATCTGTTATTCTGACATCCCCATGGCCGCTCTTTAAGGAACTGAATCGAGTTATCGCTTACAGAACACACCCATGAGCCGATCGACAGTCTCGACCCTCGCAAACCCGGTCACGGAACGTGACCACACCCGCGGCCCCGACGATGCCCCACTTACGCTTGTGGAATACGGTGATTTCGACTGTCCATCCTGCGAAGAGATGTATCACGCACTCACACAGATACAGGACCGCCTTGGCGACCAGCTTCAATTTGTTTTCCGACATTTTCCACTCACAGAAGCTCACCCGCACGCGCTGCGCGCTGCAGAAGCTGCTGAGGCGGCAGCCGCTCAGGGGAAATTCTGGGAGATGCACGATACGCTCTATGAGCATCAGGACGCACTCGAGCAGGAGAATCTCCGTGAATATGCCGCTGAGATAGGGCTCGATACGGAACGGTTCGCCCGCGAGCTAGACGCAGGTGTTCACCAAGAGCGTATCGAGAAAGACGTTGCAAGTGGCGCACAAAGCGGCGTTGACGGCACACCGACATTCTTTATCAACGGCCGACGGTACGACGGACCCGTCGAACACGATGCGCTGCTCGAAGCGATCGCTCAGGCAGGCGATCTTACTGCCATCCAGGCGTCGATTCGGCACCGTGATAAAGCGCTTCGTGAAACGATCGATCGGTCGCGAAGCGGAGCACCGGCGGCGGGCGAAGCCATCCGCGATATGTTCTCGGCGGATGAAATCTTCCAGCGGCTCGTCGCCACCGCTGACGAAGAGTTCCGTCGGAGCAATCGTCTCCTCTTCATGAGCGGTTTAGCGGCTGGTCTCGCAGTCACGCTTACGTTTCTCGCACGGTCTGCGGTTACTGCGGCCGTACCGCTCGATGCAGCGTCGTTGATTGGAAATCTCTTCTATCCGGTTGGCTTTGTTCTCATTGTGATGGGAAGATATCAACTGTTCACTGAGAACACGCTCACACCCGTCACACTCGTCTTAACCCGCATTGCAAGTATACGGAACCTGCTTCGACTTTGGGGAGTGGTCATTATCGCGAACGTTCTCGGTGCAGCCCTCGGCGCGTACGTTCTTGCGTCAACTGGTGTATTTACACCCGAAGCTGCTGCGGTCGCGAGCGGTTTTGGTGAACACGCCTTCGAAACCGGCTGGTGGGACCTGTTTTTTAAAGGCGTGTTCGCAGGGAACATCGTTGCAGCGATGGTTTGGTTAATACATGCGAGTCAAGAAACGACGACGCGGTTTCTTATCATCGTTTTTCTCATGTTCCTTATCCCCTCGACAGATCTATTCCACTGCATTACTGGCGCGTGTGAGGTTCTCTACTTCGTATTTCAGGGAAATGAAAGTCTCCTGACTGCATTTGCGGATTTCTTCGTCCCGGTAACGCTTGGGAATATCGTCGGCGGCGTCTTTTTAGTGGCACTGCTCAATTATAGTCAGACAGCCGAGCGACAGTTCCCCAATCGAGATCCGAGTGAACTCAAGCTCACCTGGGCAGAATGGCTGTACAGTCGTCGTTCAGGTCGTCCCTATGTGACCTCGCTCAGCTCTGAGCGCACTGATGAACAAACTGAGGACGACTATTGATCGTCTCCTACCGTTGAGTATGCAAGTATTGATCTGAGGCACTGGTCGACAGGTACTATGTGTGACGTTGCTAAATAGTATGTGAACAAAGAAGTTCGTCGTTTTACCTCTCGGAATATACGATTAGTATCGTTTCGATTTCCGTGACGTTCGTCTCTGAAATCGAGGCTGTGTCTCTGGCAGGCGTCGTTTAGTGAGTGAGCGCCATCGACGAAAAACACGGTGTTGTCAACGTCGTGTTTCTCGAGGAGTTCCCGGAAAATGCACTCGTGATAATCTCGTAGCTGGTTCGTTCGAGCGTCGTATAGAGCAGATAGTTCGATTTAGAATCCACAGCTTGGTACGGACAGTATTGTTCGTCGTCGAGTCGGATCACAGTCGCGTCGACCAACGTGTGATCCAGCTGCGTCTATACTCCGGCTGTAGATCGGCTTTGAGGACCCAGTTATGAACGGTCAATCGCGCCGTCTCAACACCAAATATCCATAGAATCCAAACAGTATTTGAGACCGAGAGTTTAAAAATAGGAATGGATACTGAGCTTCATCAACAGTCGCGGTGTTGGTTCTTGCTATACAAAATCTACGTTGATCTGATCGATGCGAGGAGCGAGGCGTGCGTTTTCGGGCATGAATCACTTCGAAAACGCCACGTCTCTCCGTCAACGTCTCTGAACAGCGCCCGACACGGCGACGACACCAGTACGATCATTGAAGTTGACTAAATCTTGCCTGCATCGCGCTTTTCGTTGCTGCCAACTTCGTGATTCTATCGATCTACAGGCGGCACACCTGTCGATAAGAAATGCACTCCTCAACACAGTCCCACATTATTATTTTGCATTATAGGGAACGCCGTTCAGGATCGTTTTTAGTGACATATATCGAGTGACGTGTTCCGTCTCCATTGACCCGGTCACTTCCTAAAACGACGAAATGAACGCTATCAGTGTTCGAACACGGCCTTCGCTGCTAATTGCCTTTCTCGAGATCGTCGTCGTACCGCTAGATTGTTTACACAGGTACTGATGTAACTCTTCGTGTGAGGATTGGAAACAGTAGCCATGAGAAATACAGAACGGTAGTGGACCGTTTTCACTGCTTCGATCCATCAATTCTGTACTATAGAACAGTGGTTATGTTTCGAGAACGATCCCGGAGTCACCGAATCGGTTTTGTGTACCGAACGTATCGATCTACCTCGCAAACATCGATTTTTCGAGGACCGTTCGGACGCTGCCGACGCTGGTGGGGACATCGCCACCAGTCACGGCCGTTACTGTCGAGCCACGAATCGTCGGTATCAGTTCGTTGGGACCGTCACGTACCCCGGAAAGTTCAAAACGAGCCGCTGGGTTGTATCACCGAACACGGCCCTCCCCGTCGGAGACCGCCGTTGCCCGAGCGTAAAGATGGGATCACAGCCCCGCTTCTCGGCAGTTCGATGATTCGCTTCACGTCGAGTTCGTCGGTAACGCCGGTGACGACGGACCAGTCTACGTCGAACTCCGCTAGCACCCCGTCGGCGAGCGAGTCCGCCATCTGTCGAGCGACGCCGGTAGCCTCCTCGTCGCTGTAATCTTTGCTCTCGATGCGGCCGATCTGATAAAGGCCCGAGACCGGGTCCTCGAACTGCTCCTCGCTGAACGGCGAGTAGAGAACGAGGTCGGCCCCCGCACCCACCGCGTACACCGCCACCTCGCGAAGCAGGTCCTCGTCGTCATCACGGTCAGTCTTCCGCTTCCGCGAGCCCGTCTCGCTCCGCTGTGGCGCCCTCGAGAGGCTCGCTGTCCCAGTACTCGTGGGTCGGGTCTTCGCGGAAGCACGCGGCTTTCCCGTCCCCATCGGCGATATCACGGAGTTCTGGGTGGTCTTCGCGACACGCTTGACGAGCGACCGGACACCGCGTGTGGAACCGGCATCCCGACGGCGGATCGATCGGATCGGGAACGTCAACCTCTCGAAGCGGCGGCGTGCCGGCCTCCATCGAATCGAGATCCAGATCCGGAGTCGCCCACCGGAGCACCTCGGTGTACGGATGGCGAGGGTCGTTGATGAGCCGCTCGGCGGAGCCGATCTCCACGATTTCGCCCAGGTACATCACGGCAATTCGTCCGTCGCCGTGCTCTGCGAAGTACCGCGCGTTCGAAAGATCGTGGGAGATAAAGAGGAACGAGGTTTCGAACTCGGACTGCAGTTCCAGCATTAGATCCATGATTTCGATTCGCAACGACACGTCGACCGCGCTGATAGCCTCGTCGGCGAGGATCGCGTTCGGGTTCATCAACAGTGCTCGAGCGAGCGCGACGCGCTGTTTCTCCCCGCCCGAGAGCTGGTGGGGGTATCGATCGAGGAACTCGTCGGCCGGCGCCATCCCGATCCGCTCGAGCAGGGAGTGCATTCGTTGCCGGCGTTCGGTGGTACTGCTGTTCGGATGGGTGTGTCGAAGCGGCTCCGAGAGAATGTCGACGATGCGCCGGTTCGAATTGAGCGCGCTTCCGGGGTCCTGGTGGATGATCTGGAGGGCCGATCGAATTTCGTCGTACGGTATCTCGCCGTCACCGGCTTTCGCCTCCCAGATGTCCTGTCCGCGGTACTCGATCGAGCCGTCGGTCGGACGTTCGAGCCCAATCATCGTTTTCCCGAGGGTCGTCTTGCCACAGCCGCTCTCACCCAATAAGCAGATGAGATCCTGCTCCTCGATCTCGAGCGAAACCCCGTCGACTGCCCGGACCGTGTTTGGTTCCTCGGAGAACCGTTCGAATAGCCCCTGTTCTTCGGTGAAGTGGACCTCAACATCGTCGAGTGAGAGGAGCGCTGGCCCGTTCGACTCGCTCACGCGGTCTTCCGTCGCCGTGCCTGCGGTCTCGGTCGGAACGGGGTCCTCGAAGTTGGACGCTGTCTCCCCGAAATTGAGCGGAATCTCTTCGCGAGCGGTCTCCCAGTGGTGACACGCCGATCGGTGCGTACCGTCGGCATGGCCGATCGAGGTCAGCGGCGGATCGATCGACCGACAGTCCTCGGTCGCGAGCGGACATCGCGGTTCGAACCGGCAGCCGGATGGCAGGCTCACCGGGGCCGGCCCCTCACCCTCGATCGGTTGCATCTCCTCGAGGGGTGCATCGATATTCGGCGTCGCGTTCAGTAGTTTCCGCGTGTACGGATGCGCCGACCGGCCGATAATCTCGTCGCGCGGCCCGATCTCGGCGAACTGGAACGCGTAGATAATCGCCATTCGGTCTGCGAGCGACGCGACCAGCGGCAGGTCGTGAGTGATGAAAACGATCGTCAGATCGTACTCGCTCTGCAGGTCGTTCAACAGTGTGAGAATCGACCGCTGCATCAACAGGTCCAGCGCGGCCGTCGGTTCGTCCATCACTAACACCTCTGGATCGAGGACCATACTCAGCGCGATCAGCGCTCGCTGTTGCATTCCGCCCGAAAGTTCGTGGGGATACGCCTCGAGGACGCGTTCCGGTTCGAGATACAGATTCTCGAGGAGTTCGCGGGCGAACTCGAGTCCCTCTGAGACGTTCTTATCGTGAGCCGTGAGCGTCTCCCTGAAGTGACCGCCGATCTTCATCGTCGGGTTGAACGAACTCATCGCACCCTGGAATACCATCGACACCTCTTCCCAGCGGAACCGTCGGAGTTCTTCGTCGCTCAACTCCAGAAGATCGACTGACGACCCGTCGCTGCGGTTATACCGAATCTGTCCGCTGAGAACTCCGGGGTCGGGGATTGCGTCGAGCAGCGCGGAAGCGAACATCGATTTTCCGCTTCCACTCTCGCCGACGATTCCGAGGACTTCGTGGCGATCGATGTCGACGGTAACGTCGTCGAGAACACACGTTTTCCCGTCGTTGTAGGTGACTCTCGCGTTCTCGATCTCGAAGATCGGATCTTCGGTGCTTCCCTGCGATGCGACGCGGCCGGTTGATGAACTATTGGTAGCCATTATAGCATCTCCGTTGTCGATGTTTCGTCTTCTGTTACGGTTTCCGATTCACCGGTCATACGAGTCCTCACCCGCGGGTTGAAAATCCGGTCCATCCCTTGGCTCACCAGGATGAGCCCGAACGCCAGACCGACGATGGCGACGATCGGGACGAGAAGCCAGTGGAACGCCTGCATGGTGAACAGCCCGCCCTGATGGTACGCGTTATTCAATATGACGCCCCAGTTTTGCCCGCTATACTGGAGAACACCGATGAAGTACAGCCCGACGGCTGCGAAGATCGTATACCGTGCGGCGAGCACGAAGTTGACCATCACGTACGGCATAATGTTCGGGAGGATGTCCTTGCGAATAATCCGGCCCGTTCCCGTTCCCATCGTTCGAGACGCCTCGATGTAGTCTTGTTGTCGGATCGAAAGTACCTGCGAGCGGATCGAGCGACCCAATCCGGCCCAGTAGTTGATAGTCAGAACGATTCCGAGGAGGATCGGGTTCTCCGGACTGAGCGCTATCGCGAGGACGATGACGAGCGGAAGACCTGGAATCGCCATGAAGAAGTCTGATATCGACGTGATGACGGTGTCTACCGTGCCGCCCTTGTACCCCGAAATGGTTCCGACTGCGACCGCAAGCGTGGTCGCCCACACGCCGCCGGTAAGCACCATGAGGAGGATAAACGGCGTCGATTCGATGATCAGCGCCAGTAGGTCGATTCCCGACTGAGTCGTTCCCAACGGGTACTGCAGGTTCTCGAACGGTCTGATGAAGCGTTCGGCTTGGTTCGGGCTCGGATCGCGGTAGAGATCGAACACCTCCACTATCGCCATGAAAACGTACACGCTCAGGATGAAGATCCCGAGACGAGTCCGTCTGTCCGACCACGCGACGACCGCGGGCGCGTAGATTTTCTGCTCGTATAGCTCCCTTAGCTGATCGCGGCGGCTCATCTCGATGTCTGTCGTCTCCGACCGCCAATCGATTCCCTCGGACGGGGTATCACGTTCAGTACTCATCAGAATCACCCGCACTGATACGCGGATCGATAAGACCGTACGTCAGGTCAGCGATGTAGACCGCCACGACGAGCGTCGTCGTGATAACGAGGAAACACCCCATCATGAGCGGATAGTCGTTCGCTTTCACTGCCTGAATCATGTAATTGCCGAGTCCGGGGTACGAGAAAATCTCCTCGAGGACGACGGTGCCGCCAAGACGGAATCCAATCAACAGGAGAAGACTCGTGTACATCGGGAGGATCGCGTTCCTCGCGACATATCGGGTTGCGATGCGATTGTTCGAAAGGCCACGAAGCCTGGCGACTTCGACGTACTCTTCGCCGAGCACCTGGATACCGTTCCCTCGCATGTTGAGCGCCGTCGAACCGATTCCGCTGATAGTGAACGCGATGATCGGCAACGCAGCGTGGTGGAGTACGCTCGAGAGATACGCGAGGCTAACGGTGTTCTCGACGCCACGGGCGACGGCGTTCCCGGTCGGGAAAAGACTGAGCTGATACCCCAAAACGAAGAGGAAGATCACCGCGAAGATGTAGTACGGAACCGACATTAGAAAGATCGACCCGCCCGACGTAACCTGGTCGAACTTCGATCCTTCCCAATACGCTTGGAGCGCGCCGATCAATACGCCGATAATGAACATCAAAATCGTCGATACCACGACAAGGAAGACAGTCCACGGGAGCGCTCTGGCCACCACTTCCGCGACGGGTTGGTTAAGAGAGATCGACTGACCGAAGTCCAGTTGGGCGATTCCGACCAAATAGTCGAGGTACTGTTGCCAGAGCGGTGCATCCGGCCTGATGTTCTGTAGTGTTTCGATACGCGCATCGACTTGATCGGCTGGGATACCCTGTTGGAGGAGTTCGAGCCGTAACTGCGTGAACGGCCCGCCCGGAAGCAGCCGAATCAAGCCGAACGTGAGCGTCGCTACTGCGAGAATTGTAAGCGGGATCTGTGCCGTTCGCTTGATGTAGTAGTTCATCGTTGGATTAGTTCTTCGGTCGCAGTTCACCCTCGTGAACCCACCAGAACTGTGGCCACTTGACCTGTCGATTAGGACTGTCCTCGTCGGCGACCGTCCACCTGTCGTTCATTATCCAAGACTGCTCGTATTTGGAGACCAGCCCGAGGAAGGGCAGTTCGATGTGATTGTGCCACGCCGCTCGTTGAACGTACGGTCTGGCCTCGTCGTCGCTGGGTTGTTGTGCGATCTGCTCGGTCTCCTCGAGGGGAGTAATCGTCATCTCCCCGCCGTCTCGCCCTGGAATCGTTTGTTCGGACTGTGCTGGTTCGCGGTAGTTGTGGCCGCCACCGATCTCTTCTTCCCACAGTTGGTACCGAAGTGGGAAGTATGGGAACGACGATCGCGAACCGCCGGGCAGCCAGTAGAGACTCCCCATCGAGAAGTTGCTATTAGAGTACTCGCTAAACCAGTCGTTCGTCGGTTTAGTACTGACCGAGAAATCGAAGCCGAACTCGTTTAGCTGGCTGACAACGGTGTTAGACATAGTCGTCCAGTCGGTCCACCCCCCGGGCGAGAAGTACTCCCCGCCGATGGTTTCTCCGTCAGAGTCCTCCCACGTACCGTTTTCCTTGGTGTAGCCGGCCTCCTGAAGCAATTCGGTCGCCTCGTCGGTCTGACTCGAATCGACGCCGTAGGTCTCGAAATCCGATTGCCAGTCGTCAAGCCAGTACTCCTGATCGCGGGGAGCGATACCGCACGGGGTCGGCGTGACGAATTTCGACCGCGGACCGGCGTTTTCGACGATCGCCTCGCGGTCGATGACGTGTGCGACTGCCTGGCGAACCTCGCGCTGTCCGAAGTGGGGGTCGTCGTGGTTGAACACGATCCCGTATCCCCACTTTGCGGGGATCTGGACCTCAGTGATGTGATCGGGGAACTGATCGACGATCTCCGGCGGTGCGAACAGACTCGGTGATGCATCGACGTCCGATCCCGACATCAACGCCTGGTGTTGGGCGCTGTTCCCGCCGTAACTCTCGATCATAAACGTCTCGATTTCCACGTTATCGGCGTTGTAGAATTCGGGATTTTTCTCGAATTCGAACGCCTGCCGGTCCTTGCTAACGAACGAAAACATCCCGCTCGCGACCGGGTCTTCCCACGCCCAGCGAAGAAACTCCGACTCATCCTTGTCTAACCACTGTTCGTGAGTCTCCGCTTTCGTGTCTACGAGGAAGTTCGTGAGTTCGAACTTGATGATCTTCGGGTTCGTCGGACCGGAGAGAATCAGTCGGGCGGTCTTGTCGTCCTCGATCTCGTAGTCATCGAGGTACCCCCACAGCGAGGTCCCGGTCATTTCCGCGAGTTGCAGTTGCACGTCTAGATCTTCAGTCGTCCACTCGTCCCCATTATCCCACATCAGGTCGTCGCGAAACGTGAGCGTAACCTCCTCCTCCTCGATTTCTATGTCTTCAAGTGCACCGAGCAGGAATTCGTTCTCGGTAAACGAATACTTCATAAACGGAGCGAACACCGCCCGTCCCGCTGGCCACCTGTAGTTTTGAATCGCCGACGTGTTGAAGTGAAGGTCGGCCGGATTGCCGGTGTAAGCGTTGACGAACGTACCGGTATCTGAACCACTACCGCCGAGACAGCCGGCGAACGCGGCTGTTCCGGATGCACCTGCTACCATCAGCATTTCCCGCCGACTAAATACGTCGCTATAGTTCTCTCGAGTGTCATCTATTCCCATGACAGGTGTGGAATGTTCACAGCCATTAATAAATATTATGATGCACGTTTATTATATTCTCATCTAAAGGCTCAATGGTCAAGATGGACACCGTCCCACCGTCAGTAGAGTTGCGGACGGAACGACCCGTTCTGTTCGAGACGACGGACTGACCACTAACGTTTTACCGGTTGCCGACAACGGCTTCGGTATATCTCGATGAATCAGTACGACGACTGCTGGCTTCGGTACGAGCGCGTTACGGAGAACGATCGACTCGAATCGTACCGACGCCGGTGTAGACACGCGTACGTCGCCGAGAAGGCGCCCGAACACGGAGCGATTCGAGACGAACTCCGACGGGCTCTGCCCGATCTCCTCGGGACGGAGCCCCACTTCTGGCAACATCCGCCGACGACGGCGGACGGGTTTCTTGCCATCGGCACGCCCGAAGATATGACGATGATCGCCGACTCCGTTCCGGCCGACGACATCGCCGAACTCAGCAGTGGCGGGTACCTCATCCGTTCGGTCACCTGGAACGGTCTGGACTGTCTCGTCGTCACCGCAACCACTGATCGCGGATTGGTGTACGGAACGTTCCACCTCCTCCGACTTCTGAACGTGCGAGAATCGATCGGCGATCTCGAGGTTCGGCAGGATCCGGCGTACGAGAACCGACTGCTCAACCAGTGGGATACGCCCTTTCACCGCTCGGTCGAACGAGGGTACGGCGGCGAATCGATCTTCGACTGGGAACGACTGCCCGACCTCCGAACTCGATACGAGGACTACGCCCGCCTGTTGGCCTCCGTGGGCATCAACGGGATCGTTCTCAACAACGTCAACACCACGAAGCCGGCGCGAGCGAGCGCGAACGCTGCGTTCGACGAGTTTGAGGGGTGGCAATTGCTGGAGTCGCGACGCCTCGAGGACCTCACTGGACTTGCGTCGGTGTTTCGCCGGTACGGGATCCGGCCGTACCTGTCGGTCAACTTCGCGTCACCGATGCTCGTCGGCGATCTCGACACCGCCGACCCGCTCGATAAAGATGTCCAAGCCTGGTGGCGGCGGAAAGCCGACGAAGTGTACGATCTCCTCCCGGATTTCGGCGGTTTTCTCGTGAAAGCCGACTCCGAGGGACAGCCCGGCCCCTACGACTACGGGCGCGACCACGTTACCGGGGCGAACGCGATCGCGCAGGCGCTAAAGCCACACGGCGGCCGCGTCTGGTGGCGGGCCTTCGTCTACGGGTCGCACGAAGATCGGGCGGTACAGGCGTACGACACGTTCGAACCGCTGGACGGCGACTTCGCCGACAACGTCACCGTACAGATCAAAAACGGGCCGATCGATTTCCAGCCCCGCGAGCCCGTATCGCCGCTGTTTGGCGCGCTCTCGGAGACGGCTATCGGGATGGAACTCCAGATCACACAGGAGTACACCGGTCAGGGCGTCCACGCGACGTACCATCTCCCGATGTGGAAGGAGGTCTTCGAGTTCGACACGCACGCCGACGGAGCGGGGACGCCGGTGAAGTCCCTACTGCGCGGAGACGAACAAGGGATCGTCGGCGTCGGAAACGTCGGCGAGGACTACAACTGGACGGGACACTACCTCGCGCAGGCGAACCTCTACGCGTTCGGCCGCGCAGCCTGGAGCCCCGACCTGTCGGTCGAGACGGTAACCGACGAGTGGGTTCGACAGACGTTCGGGGCCGACGAGACCGTCGGCGACGTGATCAAAGATATCCTCCGACGGTCGTGGGAGGCCTGCATCGATTACGAAACCGGCGGCCTCGGGCTACTGCACATGATGCACAACGGCGAGGAGCACCTCGAGAACCACTACTACCCGTCGCCCGAGGAGTGGCCCGGCTATCACGGCGCGAGCGAGGACGGGATCGGCGTCGACCGGACCGAATCTGGAAGCGGCTACGTCGCGCAGTATCCGGAGCCGATCGCCGACCGCTACGGCTCCGTCGAGCGCTGTCCCGAGGAACTCCTCCTCTTCTTTCACCACCTCCCGTGGGACCACGAACTCGAAGACGGGACCACCGTCGTCCAGCGGCTCTACGACAACTGTTTCGCCGGCGTCGACGAGGTCAAACGGCTCCGTGAGCGGTGGCACGCCCTCGAGGGACGCGTCGATGAGCGCCGACACCGACACGTCGCCGAGCGGTTCGACGAGCAAGTCAGTAACGCGCAGCGGTGGCGGGACGCTCTCACGGCGTACTTCCGGGAGTACTCGGGTATTCCGGACGAACGAGGCCGCGTTCGGCGCGACGAGTGAGTCCGATCGCGCCGAAACGGGTTCACTACGGATACCGACGACGCTGTTGTCGACGAACGGACGACCGGTAGACTTTTTTCAGTACGTTCACCACTCACACACCATGTCGAAATCGTCGATGCTCCTCGATCTCGTTTGCGCTCAGCGCGATCGGATGAAGGCGCTCTTCGCACTCTTGGTCGCTTCGGGGCTCTTCCTCGCGCTCTCGGCGGTGTTCGTTAGGCCCGGCGACGACGCGTTTCCGATCCTCATTATCGACACCGTTCTCGTGGTCGGTGCGCTCGCGTTTTTCGGTGCGACCCATCGCTACTGCACCAAACGAGCGATGGACGAGTGAGTCGGATGCGTGGGTGGGATTCTGAACCGAACTACGACGCGTCCGTGGGGAAACCGGTACGACTGCGTGGTTCTCGAGGTGACCGAGCGTCCGACGGTATGCGGGGGACGGAGACGCCTTCGTGATCGAGGAGACGATCAATTGCTCGCCTATTGGACCGACGGGGTCGTCGATGAAAGTGTAACGGGAACGTCCATCTCGTCGACATCGAAGGACGACGATCCGGTATAGTCACCCATGATCGGTTCCGCCGAATAAGTCGTCATGATCGTGGGGTGTCGCGCAGTAAATGACTCCGTTTGGGGCAACCCCATGAGGGTTACTCGAGTTTCTCGGTCTCCGTCTCGGTAAAGTACGTTCGACCAGTCTGCGGGACGGACTTGGTTCCGGTCACGTCGAACGATGCAGTCGTAACGATGTCGGCGGCCGAGTGGCCGACGCGGAACTCGTAGGGACCTTCCGCCACGGCTAGGTTGCCATTCCTGTCGTGGTAGGCCAGCTGTGACGCATCGACCACGAAGCTGAGGCGTTCGGTTTCGCCCGGCTCGAGGAACACACGCTCGAATCCAACGAGTTCCTGGACCGGACGAGCCTGATCGGGGTTTTCCGCACTCGCGTACAGCTGAACGACATCGTGTCCCGCGACGTCGCCGGCGTTTTCAACGGTTACGGTAGCAGTGACCGTTCCGGCCGGCGGGAGCTTCGCCGTCGACAGCGAAAGGTCCCCGTATTCGAAATCGGTGTAACTCAGCCCGTGTCCGAAGGGATAGAGCGGGTCGCTCTCCGTGTAGACGTACTCCTCGGTAGCGGTGTTCGGTTTTCGATTGTAGTGGACCGGAAGTTGACCGACGGTTCGGGGAATTGAGACCGGCAGATGGCCACCTGGATTGTGTTCGCCGAACAGGACGGCGGCGATGCCCTCGCCGCCGCGCTCGCCTGGAAGCCACGCCTGCAGGACGGCCGGAACGTCCGCCGCGATCGACTCGATCGAGTGCGGTTTTCCGCTCACGACGACGACGACCACCGGGGTGTCCGTCTCGTGAACCCGTTCAACGAGCGCGGCCTGAACGCCGGGGAGATCCAGATCGACCACGTCACACCCCTCGCCGCTGGTTGCGACGCTGGGTTTGTAGATCCGTTCCCTGTCCGAATCCGAGAAGTCGACGGCAGAACGGGCGCCGACGAACGCGACGGCGATGTCGGCGTCGGCGGCCGCGCCGGCAGCCGCCTCGAAGTCGTCCGTCTCCGGTCCAGTCGTGGTACAGCCTCGTTCGTAAAGCACCTCGAACCCGTGTTCGTTGCTGCGTTCGCGCACGGCATCGAGCGGTGTCGTCGCGTCGAGATCGACCTCCTCCTCCGGGTAGTGGGCGGGGTAGGCGTAGTCCCCCATCAGTTCCTGCGGGTCGTCGGCTTTCGGGCCGACGACCGCAACGGAGTCGATCCCCTCGCCGGTGAGAGGGAGCACGTCCGTGTCGTTTTTCAGCAGCGTCATCGACTCTCGAGCAGCGCGCTCGGTGAGCGCCCGCGCGTCCTCGGTGCCGAACGGTTCCGTCGCGGCGTCGGGGTCGACCGTCGGGTCCTCGAGGAGTCCGTTCCGAGCCTTCGCCAGAAGGACGCGGCGAACGGATTCCTCGAGCGTTTTCTCGGCAAGCACACCGCTCTCGACAGCATCGACGAGGTGCTCGCCGTAGCAGTCCGTGTAGGGAAGTTCGACGTCGATGCCAGCCTGAACGGCCGCAACTCCCGCTTCCCGTTCGTCCGCGGCGACGCCGTGTTCGCTCCGGAGGAATTCGACGCTGTAGTAGTCCGACACCACGGTTCCGTCGAATCCCCACTCTCCCCGAAGGACGTCGGTCAGAAGTCGCTCGTCGCTGGCACACGGAATTCCGTCGATGTCGTGATACGCGTTCATCACCGATTCGGTGTTCGTCGTACGGATGACCGCTTCGAACGGGAACATGTGCGTCTCCCGGAGTTCGCGCCGACCGACGTTTACCGAACTCCGATTTTTCCCGCCTTCGCCCGCGCCGTGCCCGACGAAGTGTTTGAGCGTCGCGGAGATACCGTCTCCGTCCCCTTGCAGTCCGTCGACGTATCCGCGCGCCATCGCGGCGACCAGATACGGATCCTCGCCGAACGTCTCCTCGACTCGGCCCCATCGGAGATCGCGAGCGACGTCGAGGACCGGCGAAAGCGCGTGTGCGGTCCCGATAGCCGCCAGCTGTTCCCGGATCGTATCCGTCACCGTCTCGAGGAGTGCGGGCGACCACGTACTCGCCATCCCGACCATCTGGGGAAACGTCGTCCCTTCGGGACCCATGTATCCGCTGAGACACTCCTCGTGTGGAACGGCCGGGATTCCGAGCCGCGTTTCGTCCCGCAGATACGCCTGCAGTTCGTTCGTTCGTTCGGCCGCCTCGGCGGGTGACAGTCCCCCTTCCCCGCCGATCCGGGTCAGGTGACCGATCCCATCCGAGAGGTGTTCGTCGACGGCATCATCGTCGAGTTCACCGCAGTCGTCCAACAGCTTGTTCGCGTTCACGGACCCGAGCTGGGCCGCCTTCTCCTCGAGAGTCATCGCCTCGAGAAGCTCCGCAACGTGCCGCTCGACGGGCTGTTCGGCACTGGCACAGTTCGAACTATCTTGCATCAATCGGAGTCACTCAACCCAGAGTATTAATAATTCGGATACTTCAATCGCACCGCTTCGGCACTCGGAACGGGCCGCGAGAGCGCCGAGATGGCGTGCCAACTCGAGTGTATGCCGTCAGACCTCTACGACGGTATTCGAGAGAGTTCCGATCTCCTCGAGCCCGATCTCGACCGTATCGCCTTCGCGCAGCGTAAATTCCTCGTCGGGAACCAGCGACGTCCCGGTCAGGAGGACCGAAACATCCGGGACGGCGTTGTGGGTAACGTAACAGTCGACCAGTTCGTCGACGGATCGGACCATCTTGCTCGTACTCGTCGACTCGTCGTACAGGACGTCGTCGTCGCGGCTGACCGTCATCCACATCTCGAGGTCGTGCGGGTCGTCGATCGAGTCAGCCGAGCGGATGCAGGGGCCGAGAGAACAACATCGGTCGTACACCTTCGCCTGCGGGAGATACAGCGGATTCTGCCCCTCGATCGAACGACTGCTCATGTCGTTGCCGATCGTGTACCCGACTATGCTGCCCTCGAAGAGAACGATCCCGAGCTCGGGCTCGGGGACATCCCACTCGGAGTCGGCGCGGATACCGACTCCCGCGTCGGGGCCAACGGTCCGCTCCGGCGTCGCTTTGAAGAATACCTCGGGCCGATCGCTCTCGTAGACATCGAGGTACATATCGGGCATGGCGCTCTCGGCCTTGCGCGCTTTTTCACTGATACGGTACGTGACGCCCGCGGCCCAGACTTCCCCCGACAATATCGGTACTTCGGGGACTCGTTCCTCGAGCACGCCGTCGGAGAGAACCGCCGCGTCTTCGAGCAGTCGATCAGCGATCGCATCGATGGAGTCGTTCGTGACGGCGGCCGTTCGGAGGATGTCCTCGAACGTGTGTAATTGCCCCGTCGCCGCGGTGAGATCGTACGCGGATCCGGCCGTTTCCACTACGAGACGAAGAGTCCCCTCCTCGCGGAGCTGATAGTAACGCATGCTGACGCTACTCACTTTCTTCCCAACTGTATTAGCTCTGGTGTTGGGGGCTTTGAGGACGAGACTCGAGTAGCCGGCGTCGCGAAGGACAGCGACGAAACAACCGACCTCGAGCCACACGGTCCCCTCGTTGGGTTTAAACGTTCCTCGAACGAGAGCTGGGACAAACGGGGACGCTGGAATCGACCTCTACACGGTCGAGAAGACGGACTACCACGGCTTCGATCCCTCAGAATGGCCGCTCCGGTCGCTCACCGTTCGACCTGCTCTGTCTCAATGGGAGTTGGTCGCTACACAAAACAGATAGAGTGTTCTACAGAACAGTTCGACAGTATAAGGGAAATGAAGGAGCACACCTGCCGTAATATACTCCTGTGACAATACGGCAACCGTATGCCGACCTACCAGGATATATATCAGCTGAACACAGGGAACACAATGTGCTACCTGCCGGTCAAAAGCTGACAAAGCGTCGATCCCTACCAATCCGCATCGCGTCTGGCAATCCGTATTATTGACTTTTCTGAATGATACGTCGAAGACGCCACTGTGACCGATATCGAAACCTCGCTGCGCCGTATTCGAACGTGTGAACGGGGTTAGTGGGCCCAGTAGGTTGGTACGACGTGTTCCGGTTCGACCAGCGACCGGTGAGCGAAAATACTATTCACGTCTCGAAATCCAATTCTGAATTACAGAATGATTTTCCCATATAGAGAATTAAGGAGAGATATTAGTGAGTGGCGCTATCAGCCATACTGAGGCGACTCCGCTTTGACTGTCGAGATTTTACGACAATGGCGCTATAAGACATTCTGGGAAATATACCCGCGATTGCTACTCAGTCTCCGATATCCGTACTGGATTCGCTACGCTGGTAGCAACTAGCGGGCAAAACCCTTACAGCGTACCATCCAGGCGTTCCGTCCAGTAGAATACCCTCTCGAGAATCGAACAACGATGGTCCTTGGAGCGTTCCACGGTCACCGAACAGACGTTTAAGGTGCAGTTGTATGTAAGTCAGGAGCTTCAACTCGTGACGACGACTAAAGACTGCGACAGAAGAAGACGCGTTAATTCTGCGTAGAGTATAGCAGATAACAGACATAGTTCGAGGCGTTGTATCTGACTCCGTTACGGTAGGGTTTGGTGCAGCGACTGGCGGGAAAGAACCGTCAGGGTTCGGTACGCTGCTCCGTACGAGGACAAAGAGTGCAACAAACAATCAACGGGCAATCCGTCGAGCAGGAGCTACCACCTTCCGGAAGATCGGGCGTAAATTGGACGTTTTTGTCGCCTTTTCCGGGGTATCATGGAGATAATCGTCGCCGATGTAGTCATCCGCCCAGGTGCTCGAGCCCAGTCTCCAGTTACATGGACACTACGTGAATCGACATATCTGTAATCGTTTCTCTCGTCTTGAAATCCGTTCCAAGTGCCCGGTTCGCCCCGGAGGCACTGTCGACGGGGGCTGACACTCGAAACCGTCGGCGGCGTGCTGATTTCCGCTCGCGGTGATGGAGTGTCACATGCGGGGCGTTCCGGGAAGCGTCCGTCCATCGAGTCTCCCGTCGATTCAACTTCGAAGGGGCGGGGAGCGCTCGAGTGCTATTCCGTTCTGCTATCGATAACTGAATTTTAGCCATTATTTACGGGAGTACGTTTGTATACGAGTGTATCTCTCTCAGCTGACTTCATCACGTATCCGCGGGTCGGACGTACCTTCGCGAACGTCGCGACGGGACCGACGAGCGACCCGACGACGAAGCCAGCGTCGGAACCGTCGAGCAGACGCTCGGCCGCTTACAGAATCGCACCGCGACCGTAACCGAAGCGAAACTCGAGCAGTTGCGGGACGCCGATCGAATCGACTTCGAGGGGTTGCGTCCGACTGGACCTACAGGTGTTCCGCCAGCGGGGTGAAACCTAGAACGATTTCGGAACACTTCTGAGGTGTGGCTGATGTGGCTTCTGGAACGCCGGCCCAGAGAGATAACAGGTGTACTTCCGTTATTCAATGCTGGAATCAGCGATTTTACCCCAATTGATCAGCACCCATTCCGTATCGCGGAACTAGCCCTGTGAGAGTATCGCAAACGAACTTGGGCCACGTTCGATATATCTCTCACTATGGATGCGGATTCGACTCTACGGTATGCCTTTCTACGATAGTTGCCTAAATTCAAGCCAAAAATGGGCGATTGGACGGATGATGGCTATTCCGCGATGCGTAACAGAACGTCCCGCACCTCGGAACTCGAACGATGAGTCTACAGGAAGTACCGTCCCTCGAACGAACCACGGGCTCGAAAAGTAACGACTGCGAGGGGGCTGACTCAGGTGTTCGAGACGAGGTGGTACAGGACTCGACACGCGTCGCCTCGTCCCAACGGGTGCGAATCGGAGTGGACATCGGACTGATCGAACGCTGTCTCGACGCGCCCTACTTCGACTCCGTGCCAGTCGAGCGCTCGCCGGAGCTCGTCGGCGAAATCGCTGGCAGTGACGGTGGTCGTCCCCGAGGCGTCCATCAGTATTCGCGCGCGTTCGGTCGCGTCCTGTGACTCACCGGCTACCAGCGCTGCGGCCGTCTCCGCCCACTCGCTCGCAACGGGTGCGGTGAGGGGAGCTTCGGGATCTGCGTCGTAAGACTCGAAGAACCCGCGGGTGCCGAGGAACTGGACCGCGGCGGTCCACGATTCGTCGTCGGTGACCTCGAGGTCGTTGAAGAACGAGAGCATCACGGCGTTCTCGGCGAGTCGGTGCTGGAAGCGGTTCCGATCGATGTCTGCGGGCGGAGTGTCGGTTTCCAGCGCGGTCGCAACCGCGTAGCCGACGGACTCGCCGATATGAAGCCACGTCGGTTCGAGCCGAATCGATCCGTACCCGACGTGCGACGCCGACAGCGGGACCGGCACGAGGAGATTGTCCACTCCCTTCGGTAGCACTGTCCGGTAGGAGATGTGGGCGGGTCGGGTGACCTGCGAGGCGTAGAAGTGACCTTCCGGGTGACTTCCGGCCTGCCGGTCAGGCTTGCAGGCGTGCGAATCGAGCGGATACTCGGCGACCGCGATGCTGTCCCAGACGACCGGCGTCCGGTCGAGACCCGGCGCGTGTCTTGCGTCGCCTTCGGTGAACGTATGCCGGCCGTCCAGTCGCCGCGCCTCGCGCACATACAGTTGGAACGGGAAGTTGTCGTTTTCGACGAACTCGTCGGCGGCCAGTCCCCACTCGTTGGCTCGCTCGCGCACGTCGTCGGCCACCGCGTCGTCATTCTGGAGGAAGTAGAGCAAGCCGAGAGCGTGGGACTCGTGGCGGTCGGCGATTTCGGCTCGGCGGTCCCAGTCGGCCTCGGGGTAATCGTAGTTCTCACCCGGCAGGTCGGCGGTGTTCATGTCGGCCTTTTGATTGGGGAGATACCTGAGCCTGAGAAACGGCCGGAGCCCGACGCGCTCGAGTTCTTCCAGCGCGTCGAGGTAGTCCTCGCGGTCGTAGTCGGCGGGACGGTCGGGTTTGATTCGGTTCTCGGGGTCGTCGGTCAGACACAGCCGGTAGCTGTACGCCTGAATTCGGTGGTCGCCGGTGCCGGTGCTCTTCGGATGTATCTCCGAGATGCCCGCCGGGTGCGGGACGAGATCGAGGGGTCCCTGTCGCTTCTCGGTCGGCGTGTCGAGCGGGCCACGCCGGTCGGCGGGGGCCGAGGGATCTACGCCTTCGCCGACCGCCTCTTGGGGGTAATACCGGTCGCCACGAGTTCGAGTGTACAGCTCACCCGCGAACTGTTCGTCGTACTCCGTCCTGCTCTCGCGCCCGAGTCGATACGGGACGCCAGCCTTCGCGAGGAGGTCGCCCTCATAGGTGGCTTCCACGAACACCGACGCGGCGACGGTCACAGTCTCGTCGCCGTCGAACGACTCTACGGTCACGGAGTTGAGCGTTCTGTCGTTTCGCTCGACTGCGGTCGGGTAGTATCCCCGAAGTACGTCGAGTCGCGACTCATCGGCGACGAGCGCGTCGAAAATCTCCTCGGCGACGTGCGGTTCGAAGATGTAGCCCTGCTCGCACGCTTCGTACGCCGACGAGTCGGCCCCGAACTCGGTTCGGTAGTGGTCCCTGACCGCCGCCCGAAACTCGGCGAACACCGGAGACCGAGGTTTCATCATCAGGGTATCGGTGTAGCTCAGCCCCGAGGTCATCATGCCGCCGAGGTGATCGTTGTACGTGATCAAAAGCACGTCGTGACCCTCGCGCGCGGCCCTGATTCCAGCAGCGATTCCGCCAGGTGTACCGCCGAGAACGACGGTGGAGTAAGTTCGAGTCATCATTGAGAGTGTACGCGCCGGTCCACAACCGAGCATCGTCGCGTCGCTGGACCAGCCTACGACCCAACGTCGGAGAACGGACACATATACGTTTTCGTTGTGGCAGACCGTACCTCGAGGGTGCTGTCGGTTCGACCACCGGTTATACCCATAAATGGCGTGTGGCCATAGAAGGTTATATATAATAGAAGTATAGATTTGTGGCTGGAGATAACACACATGGTAGAACTTGCAGCGATAGGAATCCTCGTCGCATTTATCGTGTTCGGCGGCATGATGATGCGTGAAGTCATCCCGACATTCATCGCACTCGCCGGGATGGCAATCGCGATCAGCATCTTCGGCGGGCTTTCGCCGGAATTCATCCTAAACAACGTGATACAGGACGGATCGATGTACCTCGCCGACGCGATGATTGCGGCGGCGTTCGGCGGTACGCTCGGCGTCCTCGCCGAGAAGCAAGGCATCCTCGAAGACATGGTGAAGTCCGCCGCGGAACTGGGCGGCGACAGTCCGCTCGTGATGGCGACGGCGCTGTACACCGCGGTCGTGGTGGCGGCGACGAGTATCAGCGGACTGGGCGCATTCATACTGCTAGCAACCATCATCTTCCCCATCCTCATCAGCGTGGGCTTCCCGTCGAAAATCGCGGGCGGAATCACGCTACTCGCGTACGGTAACGGTGTAATGTTGAACCCGAGTAACTGGGTCTTCTACCGAGAGGTCACGGGCATTTCGCTCGACAGCGTCATCGTCTGGGCGCTCCCGGTCGCGGGCATCGCGTACGTGATGGGGATACTGTATGTCTTCCTGCAGGTACGCAAACCCGACGTTCGCGAGACGCTCGCGGAGACCGACGCCGACGTCGGGGCAACATCCACGCCGAAGTACGCGCTTCTGGCGCCGCTCATCCCGGTCGGACTCGTCATCGCCGACGTGATGAACGTCTACGCCGCGTTCATCGTGGGCATCGGGTTCGCGGCGGTGTTCAGCCAGCCGGGGCTGCAGGGGATTCGAAATCTCGGCCAGACGATGGGTCTCATTACTCAGAGTTTCCACGACGGCATCAAGCAGGTCGCGCCCGCAATCGCGCTCATGGTCGCCATCGGATGGCTGCTCGAAGCCGTCCTCGCCGACCCGATCTCCTCAACGATGGAACCCCTACTGATGCAAATCGTGCCCGAGAACATGGTGCTGTACGCCGTGGTGTTTTCCGTGCTCGCTCCGCTCGCGCTCTACCGCGGCCCGATGAACATCTGGGGGCTCGGTAGCGGCATCATCGGCGTGCTCGCCGCCATCGGCATCAACCCGCAGCTCATCACTACGACGGCCATCAGCGCGCTCCGCGTGCAGGCCCCCGGCGACCCGACCAACACCCACAATGCGTGGGCGGCGGAGGAACTCGATGTCAACGTCAACGACATCACGATGAACCTCCTGCCGTACATCTGGGTCATCGCCATCGGCGGTATCATCACCTCGGTCTACCTCTTCGGGCTGTAACCCCGATTCGACGGCTGCACTCGAGCCGACGACTGAACGTCGGCCGACGGTAGCCGCCGCTCTCCGGCGATTCCGGGACCGAACTGGACGGGCCGAATCGGTACCTATTTATTGTGGTCGAATATTTACCACAGATATGTCCTCAGTCCGCGTTGGAATCGATGTCGGTGGTACGTTCACCGACGCGGTCGCAATCGACAGCGAGACGTTCGACGTACTAGCGCAGACCAAAGTCCCCACGAGCCACGACGCCGACATCGGTGTAGCGGCGGGCATCGTGGCGGCGACCTCGGAACTCCTCGACTCGCTCTCGGCGTCGCCCGACGACGTGGTGTTCATCGCCCACGGCACGACGCAGGCCACGAACGCGCTGTTGGAAGGCGACGTGTCGAAGGTCGGAATCATCGGTCTCGGAAAGGGTATTCAGGGCCGCCGGGCCCGCTCGGAGACGAACCTCGAAGACATCGAACTCGGTGACGGGCAGGCCATCGAGACTACCCACGAGTACCTGAGCATCAAGGACGGTCTCGACGCCGACGAGGTGCGGACGGCCCTCGACCGATTTCGCGACGAGGGGGTCGAGGCAGTCGTGGCGAGTCAGGCGTTCGGCGTGGACGACCCCGAGACAGAAGAGCGAGTGCGAGAAATTTCACAGGAGGTCGGACTCCCCGCAATCGGTGCGAACGTGGTCTCAAAACGATACGGGCTGAAGATTCGGACTCGAACCGCGGTGGTCAACGCCAGCATCCTGCCGCGGATGATAGCGACCTCGACCGCGACCGGCGAGAGCATCGAAGATTTCGGTATCGACACGCCGCTGATGATAATGCGGTCGGACGGCGGGGTCATGGGCATCGACGAGATGCAAAGCCGCCCGATCCAGACTATCCTCTCGGGACCCGCGGCCGGCGTGGCCGGCGCGCTCATGTACGAGAACGTCACCGACGGCATCTTCATCGACGTCGGCGGCACGAGCAGCGATATCAGCGTCATCGAGAAGGGCCAACCTAAGTGGAAGTCGGCCGAAATCGGCGGCCACTCTACGTTCCTCCGGACGCTCGACATCCGAACCGAAGGCGTGGCAGGCGGGTCGATGATTCGGGTCGAGGACGGTGAGGTGGTCCAGTCGGGACCACGAAGCGCGCACATCGCCGACCTCCCCTACGCCGCATTCGCCGACCCCGATGACATCAAGGACCCAAAACTCGTCCGGATAACGCCCAAGCCCGATGACCCGGAGTACGTCGGTATAGAGACCGCCGACGGCGACATGTACGCGCTCACGCCGAGCGGTGCGTCGAATCTCCTCGGACACCTCGATGAGGGCGACTACGCCGCCGGAAACCCTGAGGCTGCCCGTCTCGCGTTCGAACCACTGGCCGACGAGCTCGGCGTCAGTGTCGAGACGGCGGCCCGGCAAGTCCTCGACGTGAGCATTCAGAAAATTGTCCCGGTCGTCGAGGAGGTCATCGACGAGTACGACCTCGACCCTTCGCTCCTCGAAATCGTCGGCGGGGGCGGTGGGTGCGGCGCGCTCGTGCCCTATCTCGGCGACGCAACAGCGTACGAGACTCGCCTTGCGGCGAACCACGAAATCGTCAGTACCGTGGGCGTCGGCCTCGCAATGGTGCGCGACGTGGTCGAGCGCAACGTCATGAACCCTTCGGAAGCCGAGATAGAACGAGTTCGCCAGGAGGCGGTCGATTCGGTCGTCGGGATGGGGGCGAATCAGGAGACGATCGGGACGACCATCGAGTACGACGACGCGGAGAACCTGCTGCGGGTCGAAGCCGAGGGCTCGACCGAGCTCCAGACCCGCGAGATGGGGCAAACCGAGGTCAGCGACGCCGAGAGACGCGATATCGCGAGCACGAGCCTCGACGTACCGACCGACGCCGTCGACGTGGCCGAAGCCACCGAGGGTCTGTTCGTCTACGAGGCCATCGAGTCGACCCCGCGGCTGTTCGGCCTGCTGACCAAAGAGCGGACCCTCGTCTCGGTCGTGGACAACACCGGCGTCGTCAAGCTAAAGCTACAGGACGCGTCGGTGTACGCCACGGCGAAGGCAAACCTCGCTGATGCGATCGAACGCGTCCTCGACAAGGAGTCGGTGTACAGCGGTTCGACCACCAGACTGCCCAACATCTACATCTGTCACGGCAATCAGATACTCGACGCGAGCGGCATGTCGGGTCGAGACCAGATTCGGTCGCTCGTCGACATCGAGTTAGAGAGCCTGCCCGACGATCAACGGGTCGTCGTCATCGGCCAGCGTCCATGAGGGAGTCGACTCCGTCTACGAGTGCCGACACCGGCGACCGCGAGCGTCGGGCGTGGGAGTACGGAGCCGACAGAGCGACTGCGGTCACCGCCCGGCACGGTACGACCAATCCCGAGGCGCTCGCCGCGGTGAGTGGCGTC
Organism: Halostagnicola larsenii XH-48; assembly: GCF_000517625.1. GTDB lineage: Archaea > Halobacteriota > Halobacteria > Halobacteriales > Natrialbaceae > Halostagnicola > Halostagnicola larsenii. The sequence goes on from NZ_CP007057.1 coordinate 368,646, forward strand.
ACGGTCGCCGACGACGACTGGTCGGGTCTCGACTCGCTGGTCATTCTCGGCGCATTGGAGGGCAACCGAATCGTCCTCTATCGGGAGCAGATTCGGGCCGTCGCGGCGGCCCACGACGTGCCCAAGTACCAACTGCTCGAGGGCGTCATCGCCCACGAACTCGGCCACTATCACGTCGATACCGACGACCTCACCGACCGGCCGAGTAGATGGTCGCGCCGAATTTCGTCACTGCTTGGGGTTCGGACGGTTCCGAAGGCGGTGCGCGAGGCGGCGGCCAACGGATTCGCGTTCGCACTCCTCGAACGACGATTCGAGGCGTCCCCGCTGTTCGACACGCCGGAACTACTCACGCGCCCGTCGCTTCCGTGACGCTCGGTCCGCGATGCGATCTGGAGTGTTCCGTGAGGGTGTCACCCTTCGCTTGAAGGAAGCAGTCGAGCTAGGGTACGTTGGTGATTTGCCGATACTCGAGTGCATAGTTGAGAGGGGGCGCCAGCAGAGAGTATTTTGACGTGCGGACACGCCGGCGGAGCGACGTGTCCACGCGCGTTTCTCTCCCATGCTGGATTTGCTTGTCCGCCGGTACCGTTTGCGGACGATCGTACGAGGCGATAAGACAGTGATTCCACCGGCTCAAGCACCTGTTCGAGCCTGATCAACGAGATCAACAGGGAGTTTCCGTCGACGAGACTAACGTCGAAGTCGGCGACGAGGAGGTCTACGTCTGGGCGGCGGTCGATTGTGACACGCTGGAAGTGTTCGCTGTCGAGGTGTCTCCTGGCCGATCGGGTTTTACTGCGTTGCTGGTTTCTTCGAGACATGTTGAAACGGTGGCATGGTTGTCCGCTGGTGCGAGCTGACCGCGGTCCCTGGTACGACTGGCAGCTTGAACTGCGCAACCGAGACTCGAAACGCGAACTGTGGGGAAATCGTTGGCTCATCGCAGCTTGATTCGGGATCTTCAGATGCCGAACGAGGTGTCTCTGGCGCCAATTTCCCACCGAGAGCACGGCTGAATCAGCGAGATCGTGGCTTCCAACCTTCGTAGCCTTCCACAATGCGACGATGTAACCTTGACACACCTCATTCCGCATGGCGGAACTATTATGATTCGCCGGGAAGTACCGGGGGTATGCCCGGACCTGACGCGACAAATCCCGTCTCGGCGGTCGAGACCACGGTTTCGATACTCGAGACTATCACGGAACTCGAAGGCGCGTCGCTGACCGAACTCGCCGAGCGACTCGACGTGGCGAAATCCACGATACACCGGCACCTCTCGACGCTCCGACAGGAGGGGTACGTGGTGACGGACGGCGACGAGTACCACGTCAGCCTCCACCTGTTCGACCTGGCGTCGTACAACCGCGAGCGAAATCCACTGTTCCACATCGGGCGCTCGACCGCCGACGAAATCGCAGGTCGGATAGAAGAGCGCGTCTCGCTCGTGGTCGCCGAGCAGGGGCGAGCGGTCAAGTGTTATATCGCCGAGAGCAACCGTTCCATCACGACCGACTCACATCTCGGACTGGCGATGCGTATGCACTGCACGTCGGGCGGGAAGGCGCTACTCTCGCAAATGGACGACAAGCGGGTCGAGGAGATCCTCGACCGAAACGGTCTCGAACGCCTGACCGACAACACCATCACCGACCGTGAGTCGCTGTTCGAGGAACTTCAAGAGGTTCGCAAAACGGGTATCGCGTTCGATAACCAAGAGCGGTTGGCCGGGGTTCGGGGCGTCGCCGCGCCCGTAGTGGACAAGCAGACCGGCGACGTAATCGGCGCGTTCGACATCGCCGGACCCGCTACCAGACTCGAAGGTGAGAAGTACAGCGAGCAGATTCCGAACCTCGTCCAGCGGGCGGCCGACGAAATCGCGGTCAACATCAAGTACTGGCGGACCGAGTGACGGCGGTCTCCTCCATTTCGGAACGTCGCTACGGCGTTTCCATGCCGTCCCACGCGTCGAGTCCAACGGTTCGGAGTGTCTCGCCGTCGCTGAACCCCTCCTCGCGACCCTCGAGGTGACGCGCGAGCTTCGACCGGTACGCCGCAAGCAGGTCTTCGTTGTCGGACGATACCGCCAGATTCGTTTTTTCGCGCCTATCTTCGGCTACGTCGAAGAGGAACTCGTCGCCGGTGTGGGGGTTCCACGCGTACTTGTACTCGTCGTCCACGAGGTATTGGGTCGCGTCCTCGGGCGTCCACGACGGGCCGAGTTCGCCGTGATAGTAGGGCCGCCAGTCGGCGTGGGGGTCTTCGACGAGTGAGAGCAGGCTTCGACCCTCCACGCTCGCAGGCACGTCTACGCCTGCGACGTCTAGAAGCGTCGGCATCACGTCTTCGAGACCCACTGGACGGTCTATCACCCGCTCGGTCGGGTAGTCGCAACCGTCGGGGAACTGCATCAGAAGCGGTACGCGGGCCGAACCCTCGAACGGGAATCCCTTGCGCCAGAGGTGGTGGTCGCCAAGCATCTCGCCGTGGTCCGACGTGTAGACGACCAGCGTGTCATCGAGCACGCCGAACTCGCGCCACATCGCCTCGAACAGCCGCGTTACCTGAAAGTCGATCTGAGTCACGAGTCCGTAGTAGGCCGCCCGCGCCCGGTCGATTTCGTGCGGCGAGAGGTCCGCAATCCACGCGTCGGTCGGCGGGTACGTCGGAATCTCGTCGCCGAACGCGTCGTCCACCCACTCGCCCACCACCGGCGTCGGTAAGTCGCGGTCAGCGTACATCTCCCAGAACGCTCGAGGCGGGTCGAACGGCGGATGGGGACGCTGGTACGACACCGTGAGGAAGAACGGCCGGTCCTCGTCGCGTTCGTCGAGGAATTCGAGTGCCTTGGTCGTGGTCCACGTCGTCGGATGCTCGTGTTCGGGGACGTGCGAGGGTCGGGCGGTCCACGTGTTCGATTCGAGACCGCCGGTGTGTTTGTCGTACGCGCCGCCACTCCGGTCGCGGAGCCACTCGGCGTAGCCGTCGTCGCGGAGCGAGGCACCGACGTGGGTTGGTCCCATGCGCTCGAACCCGACGTGGTTCCCGCGGGGGTGCGAGTGGGTCTTGCCGACGAGGTGAGTCTGGTATCCCGCGTCAGTCAGTTCGCCCGCGAGGGTGTGTTCGAACTCCCACGGGTGGCCGTACCAGTTGGTCGCGCCGGTGGTCGCGGGTGTCTGTCCCGACCAGAGCGACTGGCGCGCGGGAACGCAGATGGGTGCCGGGACGTACGCTCGTGAGAACAGTGCGCCCCGCTCGACCAGATTGTCCAGTTCGGGCGTGTGAACGAACGGGTAGCCCTCGGAATCGGTTGGGCAGTGGGGGTCGGCCCCGATCGCGTCGCCGCGGTGCTGGTCGGCCATAATCAGCAATATATTGGGCTGTGAAGCCATACCGTGGTTCTTTCTCCCCTCGATAAAAGTTGCTTCGGTCGAACGAATCATCGCGGCTCGCACCCACGAATTTGACGATACGGCCCTATTCGCTAAACCACATCCCGTATGACCATTAATTATAATAGGTGGTAGCAGTATTCTCTCTATAGGTCTACACGAAGAGTCGACAGGTGTCGAAGAACCATCGGGTAGATCACGCTACGTTCAACGGTGTTCAAAAAATGGTGAAAAAACGGCAGTTTGAACGGCGTACTGTACTACGAACCATCGGTACCGGACTCGGAGCGACGATGCTCGCTCCATCGGTGAGCGCGGCATCGAGCGATCTCGATGGCGAGCAAACGGATGCCGACTCGGTCACCGACATCGAGTTCGAGTTCCACGGCTTCGCGTTCGACCCGAGCGAGCAGAGCTACTCGCCCGGCGATGAGTTCATCTTCCCGTCCATCATCGAAACGTCGAACCTCTCGGACCCCCTCGGCAAGTACCACCTCTACTGCGCACCCCACGGCACGTCGGAAACCAAAGACGGCGAGACGGTCGGCATCGCACTGTTCTACGCCGACTCGCTCGACGCCGATTCGTGGACCGAGTACGCCGGAAACCCAATCATCGACCCCTCCGACTTCGACGCATCGCACATCTCGTCGCCCCACGCCATCTACACCGACGAGTACGACAAGACGCTCCTCTACTGGCACGGTTCGAACGATACCACGCACTGGTCGTTCTGCCCGGACGGAACCGGGGTGAACTTCGACTACGGCGGTGTCGCGGTCGATACGTCGATGTACGACGGGTCGTCCGAATCGTCGTACGCACGCGTGTACGAGTACGCGATACCGAACCGGGACAACAGCTACACGATGTTCTTCATGGATAACCAGAGCGGAACGCGTCACATTCGGTTGGCGACCTCGCACGATGGAAAGGACTGGACAGTCGATTCCGAACCGGTCATCACACCGCAGTCACAACACGACGGCAACGTCTCCGGGCCGTTCTTCTTCCGGTACGACGGCGGGTACTACCTCGCATTCCACGCGTCGTCGGGCAACATGCACGTCGCCGAGGTCGGCGAGAACCTCGACCGGGCGGACTACCTCGGCGAGTTCACCGTCCCATCCGAGAACGACAGAGACGATCGCGTTTCCACGCCGTTTCTACTCAGGGACGACGCGGGAACGCCGTACATGTACTACACGACGGGCGACCGACTCGACGCCAGAATCGCGTCCCGCCGATTAACGGACAGTGACGATGCAGAGAGTCTGAATCTCTTCGACCCTTCGACGTAGGTCTCCCGCGTCAGTCGTCGCCGAGCAGTCGGAGCTCGCTGATACATTCGAGCAACGCTCGTCCATTGTGATATCCGGCTTTGTACTCGGCCCCCTTCCGGCCGAGGGGTTCGAGCGAGTCGTCGATGCCTGAGTGCCACTCCCCGACGACGTCGTCCACCTGGTGTGTCTCGACAAACTCGAGCGTCTCCTCGAAGACGCGCAGGTAGCGCTCGCCGCCGGTCTGACGGTACATCTTGAGCGCGCTCGTCATGCACTCGGCCTGCACCCACCACGCCTTGATGCGGTTGGTCGCGGGTTCTCCGAGCGGACCGTAGAAGTAGAAGCCGCCGTTCTCGTCGTCGTAGCCGTACTCCAGCGCGTAGTCGAACAACGTCTCGTACAGTTCCTCGAAGAGGCTCAGTCGAACGTCGAGCGCCTCTGCGGCCTCCATCGTGAGCCAGACGTTCTCCAAGTCGTGGCCGTACGACGCGATGCGGAACTCCTCGCGGTCGAGACGGGGGTTCCACGACCGATCGTACTTGTCGGTGCAGGCCCCGGTATCCTTGCGAACCACCGTGTTGGTCAGAATGTGAAGCAGTTCGTGAAGGCGGTCGCCGCTCGAGGCCGACCCGATTGCGGCGTGGAACTCGGTGACCGCTTCGAGGAGGTGAAGGTGGGTATTCATCAGTTTCAGCGTCGGGTCGAGGACGCTGTCGTCGGACTCCTTCTCCGACCAGTCCGGTTCGATGGTTTCGAGGTACGTCTGGCCCGACTCGATGGGCGTCCAGTCGGGGCCGAAATACTCGACGTAGCCGCCATACTCCCGGTCACGAGACACGCTCTCCAGCAGTTTGAAGTGTTCGACCGCGAACTTGCGCGCTCCCTCGTCGCCGGTGGCTCGGTAGTACTCCGACAGCGCGTACAGGCCGAACGACTGGCCGTACAGGTGCTTGTTAGGCTTCGAAACGGTACCATCGCGTTCGACCTCCCAGAAGAAACCACCGTTGTCGTCGTCCCACATTTCGGTCCTGAGGAAGTCGTATCCGAGTTCGGCGGCGTCGAGGTACTCCCCGTCGTCGTAGCCCTCCCGGTGGAGGCGCGCGAACAGCCACACCATCCGGGCCTGCGTGACTATCATTTTCCGGTCGTTACCCGCGAACTCGCCGTCCGCGTCGTAGCTCAGGACGTACCCGCCGTGGGTCTCGTCGAGGCACCGCGGATGCCAGAACTCGAGGACGTTGTCTTCGAGAATCCGCTCCAGTTTTGAGAGATACTCCTCGCTGACCGATAGATCGCTTTCTACCATGGTGGCTACCGAAAGACGCTCATCATAATACTTAAATTTTCGGCTCTGTATCACGGCGGTGTTCAGATATCAGATCGAGGAAATTCCATTAAATAGCATTTCGGTTGTGGTCGTAGTCCGGAACGATAATCTCATTAGAACTTTTTACTCGAACATTCACTGAGGTTGCGAAACATTCGTCTCTATCGAGAAACTGCAAGACACCTTGACGATATTGTGGGGGAAGAAGGTGACACAGTGACTGAAAGGAGCAACAGTGTCTAAAGACGGAAGTTACACAGACTAAGGGTGGAGAATAGTATGACATATAGTGACATGTAACTAACTGTTTGTTCGATTAGCCTATCAGTGTAGTGTCGCTCGAGAACACTGCCACTAATATTCAGTACTCTAAGAGAGGATATTAGAGAGATAAGATAAATAGTGCGAAGGATTGCACATAGATTGTCCATCACTGAATGTCGTACTACGTAGCTAGTTCAGTCTGCATGAAACCATTTTGTACGCTATTGCTGCTAATAACCGTTGTATCGGCTTCTGTCCTCCACATTGTCGAAAGCATCTTACAATTCCTCACCAGAGATCTTGTCAAGATAATCCACTACGTTCGAGAACACTATTTGAGCAGAAAATTCTAACGGTTACTATCACCTCTCTGAATGAGGTGGCTTTACATCATTCCGAACCAACGTGTGCGTATGGTGCTCGGAACCGACCTCGAAGAGGCTGCACAGTCACGCAACGACCTTCCAACAGCTGGCGATGTTTATGACACAGACGAACCGATCCCGCTCACAGAGATGTTCGACGATAGATTCGTCGGTGACCGAACCGAGTTCGATTCGTTCGACGAACTGGTCGCAGCCAGCCCGAGCGATGCCGACAGTGCCGACGCTTTCGAGAAGGTTGGTCACGGTGAGTGGGACGAGTTCGTTTCCAAAACAACCGAGTTCGCAAACGGTGAGGAGTTCGTCATGGCCGCTCGAGATCACTGGGTCGCAAAACGCCTCGAGCTAGTCTGAGACGATTCCGTCGAGTTACCGCATAAATTCGGATGGGGGAACAACCCGCAGTAAGCCGATATCAGTAGTTTCCGGTTGAGACGATCGGCGGCGAGCCGTGCGGGCCGTAGGGAGCGTCGTCGAGCCACTCGCCCGCCGCTTCGAAATGATCCGCCAGCGACGCGGCCGCCTCCTTGCGAAGGACCGTCACCGGATCTTCTCCCTGCAGGTATTCGAGGGCCTGTCCTGCGGCGTTGAGGTTGTACTCGGCGGCTGTCTCGCGTCGTGCCGCGTAGAGTTCGATTTCATCGCGAGCGACTGCGTCGGTGCGCGCGCCGAGGGCGACGGCGATGGCCGAGGCCGCTTCGTCGGCGTCGGCGATCCCCGAGTTCATGCCGCGGGCACCGAACGGGGCCAGCAGGTGGGCGGCTTCGCCGGCCAACAGCACCCGGCGGTGGTCGTCGACGAAGGTGTCGGCCATCACTTGCAGGAAGTAGTACGTCGAGACCCACTTGAGGTTGTCCACGTACTCTTCGCCCATCACGTCGCGGATGAACTCCTGCATCCGCTCGTCGCTTTTGAGTTCCTCCGGATCGTCGCCCTCGAGACACTGGATGTCGAGTCGCCAGCCGCCGGTAAAGGGGACGAGCAGGACGTTCCGGCCGTCGGTTTCGGGCGCGTCGTAGTGGAACAACCGCTCGAGGTCGGCTTCGGCGTGGCCGCCCTCCTCTTCGATATCGGCGATGAGGAAGGCGTTCTCGGACTGGTCACCCTCGAAGTTCGCGCCGATTTCGTTGCGGACGGTCGAGCCGCCGCCGTCGGCTCCGATGAGGTACTCGGTCCGCCACTCGCTGCCGTCGGCCGTCTCGACGCGAACGCCGTCGGCCGACGACTCGACGGTTTCGACCGCCGAATCCCAGTGGATGTCGACGCCCACCTCCTCGAGGGCGTCGTGCATGTAGGCCTCGGTGACGACCTGGGGAACACTGGTGAAGGGGGGAATGTCCCATTTACTGCCGGGCGAGTCGTACGTTCTATTAAAGGCTTCTTTGCCGCGATAGAGCGTTCGACGGGTCGGCCAGACGAGTCCTTCGTCGACTAAATCCGCTGCGATACCAGGATGTATGCGATCGAGCGTTCGAAGGGTGCTCCCGTGGACGTAGATGGCGCGACTCCCGTCTCTGTCCCGGTCGGCCGACTCGGCCTCGAGAATCGCGGTGTCGATTCCCCGTGCGTGTAGTGCCAGCGCGGCGCTCATCCCGACCGGCCCGGCCCCCGCGATCAGCACTGGCTTATCGTTTTCCTTGGTAGTCATTATCTGTACTGCTACGTAGTCTCAAATGATTCATAGTGTTTACGATAGCCGGATTCACTATCCTTCTCGGTGGATTCGAACCGCAAAGCAGTGGATAGCATCCCTCTCTTCAGATTCTCGAGCGAGAGCGTAACAGGTCGCAACGAAGGGCTTTTCACTGCCTGGACGCGTAGGCAGTACAAAGACTGACTGGCTGGCCAGTTATCTCAGGAAACGAATGAAAGAAACAACTGACGAACTCATGGATGCGACCTATGCGGCGCTTTGTAAGCACGGGTATGCATCGCTTCGAATGCAGGATATCGCGGACGAGTCCTCGAAGAGTAAAGCCACGCTACACTACTATTACGATAGCAAACAGGACCTCCTCTACGCGCTACTCGATTATTTGCAGGAATCGTTCGCCGATCGGATCGAGACGCTAGAGGGGGACACAGCCGCTGATCAACTCGTCGCACTCATCGAGACGTATCTCACCCCTATGAACGAAGACTCCATGCAGGAGTTCCGGACAGCACTGCTCGAGATCAAGGCCCAATGTCCGTACGACGAGCAGTTCCGAACCGAACTGGACGACTTTGACCGAATTCTTCACGATCGGTTTCAGTCGATCCTCGAAGCAGGACAAGAAACGGGCGTCTTCCGTGACGACTTCGATCCCGATCGGACGGCCGATTTCATCGTGACGATACTGAACGGGGTGCAGACTCGCCACGTCGCCGTCGGACACCCCCTCGAACAGACACGCGAAACGCTCGAAACGTACATCACGGAACACCTGCTCGCTCCCGATCGGGCGGAGGTTAGTCTCGAGTGACGCTTCGAGACCACCTCAACGCGATATTCAAATCACCGGAGGAACTCGACCTCACTTCGGGAGGGATCGCAAAACCGCTGATGTATCTCTCGATTCCACTGATCATCACGAATCTGCTTCAGGTCACCTACAATCTCGCGGACACGTTCTGGCTCGGCCAGCATAGCACGACTTCTCTCGCGGCGATCAGCTTTGCGTTTCCGATGGTCTTTTTCCTCATTGCACTCGCACTCGGCGTCTCGGTTGCTGGCAGTGTCCTCGTCGCCCAGCACACCGGTGCTGACCAGGAGCGGGAAGCGGAGTACGCCGCGTCTCAGACGGTAACGTACTCGATAATTGTGTCGGTCGTACTCGGGGCTTTCGGCTACGTCTTTGTCGGTGACGTCCTCGGGCTTCTCGGCGCATCCGACAGCGTTGCCCCGCTCGTTGCCGATTACATGCGTGTGTACTCAGTCGGACTGATCGCCGTCTTTGGATTCTTCGTTTTTCTCGCGCTAATGCGGGGCTACGGCGACACGGTTACGCCAATGATCGTGATGTTCGGTTCGGTTGTGCTTAATATCATCCTCGACCCATTCTTTATCTTCGGGTTCGAAGCAAATCCACTGTTTGGCTATCTGGGATTGGGCGGGCTCGAAGCTGAACTGTTTGCTCTCACAGGGTATGCGGGTTCGGGAATCGAGGGTGCGGCCATCGCGACCGTTTTCTCGCGAACGCTCGCATTTGCCGTTGGACTTGGGATTCTGTTCCGCGGCTCTCACGGCGTCCAAATTCACGTCTCCGAGATGATGCCGGATATCGAATACGGCCGCCAACTATTTGATATCGGCATGCCCGCCTCCGTCGAGGGGACCGCTCGAGCGCTTTCGATCAACCTGTTGTTGGTCATCATCGCGATGTTCCCCGAATCAGTTGTCGCGGCGTTCGGCATCGGCACGCGGGTCTTTTCGGTCATCTTCCTCCCCGCCATCGCGTTTTCACAGGGGATAGAAACCATGACCGGACAGAATATCGGTGCCGACAAGATCGATCGGGCGGAACGAACCAACCACTTCGGCGCGAAGGTACTGGCGGTCGGGCTCAGCGGGCTCGGTGTGATCGTCTTTCTCGCCGCAGCGCCGATCGTCGCCGTCTTTACGACGGATCCCGACGTCGTCGCTGAGGGGGCGTTGTTCCTGCGATTCACGTCGTTGACGTTCGGATTCATGGGGGTCATGCGCGCCTACAGCGGCGGTTTCCGCGGAGCCGGGAAAACCCTGATCGCCGCGGTTATCTCGGTCCTCACGCTCGGTGTGATTCGTTTCCCGCTCGCGTGGATCGGTGCAGAACGCATCGGTTCGACCGGCGTCTGGCTCGCGTTCGCTGTCTCGACCGTCATCGGCGGTATCATCGCCTTTTGCTGGTTCCGCCTGGGAACGTGGCGCGATGGAAACGTCACCAGGGGTCCAACTGAACTCGGCGAGGAATCCGTCGCCAATGACGACTGAACGGTCACTCCGAGAGACGCCCACTTTTCGGTAGAACACCCGATACTCCGGAGGGAGCTACCTCACCTTTAGCGGAACTCAAAGGCCTATCAATACCATACAATGGTTTCGAAAAGGGAAGTCCCGACCGAGTCAAATACTACTCAACCATCGCTGTGACAACGGGCCAGTCCGAACGTAACAAGATATCCTGTGTTACGCTTCCAAAGATTGCTTTCCCAACCGGTGAGCGCTGTCGACCACCGATAACCAGATATCGAGGATCGACTGACCGTGCTTCTGTGAAAATGGCTGAAGCCGGATCTCCAACTCGACCCTTCGTGGTTATTCGGTCGTAGTCGTACTCTTCGAGCGATCGATCGACGACTCGCTCGCTGAACCGGGCCGCGCTTTCTTCCTCCTGGGTGAACGAAAAGTCCTGCACACCGTGTGATTGGCGTTCGATTTCTGCTTTGTGCTCTTCGAAGTCCTCGTCAGGGATCACGTGAAGAACGATCAAATCGTCATCGTACGCCGTTGCGAGATCGTAGCCGATCGAGACGACTTCGTTCGATCGGTGCGCTTCTCCTACTGCTGCGAGTATCGTCATACTATTGCTTTTAGGTAATGTTATAAGAATATTTCCCCGAATGGAGAATTTCTATCACTTTCTCGTCGTGAATAGCGTTAGAGAGATTACGAGAGTGTCCCTCCGAAAACGATTCACTCGACAGTTCACCAAATAGTGTAGCGTCGATTCCGTTCTTACCGACACGGGTTCGTGGTCAAGAGCTAGGTTCCCACAGAAGTGAAATTCTGCGGAACGCAAAACGCTTTAGGTATCGTCCGTGAATTACTCGCTATGCGCGATCAGCAGCATATCGATACCTCTTGTGGGGTAACCAGTGACGACCGTTCACCTCGAGAAGGACCCATCAATGCGTCCAGTAGACGAGACGAAGCGAACGAACCGACGGCTGTTACAGATGGCGGACAGCAGAACCCGATCGAACACCGGCCACTGATCATCGCGGGGACAGGAATTGCTGGCCTGACGGCGGCGATCTACGCTGGTCGGGGCGACAACGACCCGCTGGTCATCGAGGGCGACGAACCCGGCGGCCAGTTGACGCTCACCACCGATGTCGCGAACTATCCGGGCTTCCCCGAGGGCATCGGCGGTCCCGAGCTGGTCAACAACATGAAAGCACAGGCCAAACAGTTCGGTGCCGAGCTCAAAAACGGCATCATCGCCGACGTCGACGCCTCGAGTCGCCCGTTCCGGGTGGAGTTGACCAACGGCGATGTATATACGGCAGACGCCGTGATCGCCGCGTCAGGAGCGAGCGCGCGTACGCTGGGGATCCCCGGCGAGGAAGAGTTGATGGGCTACGGCCTCTCGACGTGTGCGACCTGCGACGGCGCCTTTTTCCGCGGCGAAGACATGCTCGTCGTCGGCGGCGGCGACGCCGCCATGGAGGAAGCCTCCTTCCTCACCAAGTTCGCCGACACGGTCTACATCGCCCACCGGCGCGAGGAGTTCCGCGCCGAACAGTACTGGGTCGACCGCGTCCACGAGCAGGTCGACGACGGCGACATCGAGATCATGACGAACACCGAACTCCTCGAGATCCACGGCTCTCAAGAGGCGGGCGTCGACCACGTTACGCTCGTCCAGAACGACGCCGGCTACCCCTCCGAGAACCTCGAGGATCCCGACACCGAGCAGTTCGACTTCGACGTCGGCGCGGTCTTTTTCGCCATCGGCCACACCCCCAACACCGACTACCTCGAGGGCACGGGCGTCGAACTCGACGCCGACGGCTACCTCAAAACTCAGGGCGGCGACGGCGCCGGCCAGACCGAAACCGCCGTCCCCGGCATCTTCGGCGCCGGCGACGTCGTCGACTACCACTACCAACAGGCCGTCACCGCCGCCGGCATGGGTAGCAAAGCCGCCCTCGACGCCGACGAATACTTAGAAGACCTCGAGCGAACCACCGCCACCGGCGACCTCGAAGCCGCGGCTGACGACTGAATACCGGCGCCAAACGGACGACTAACGATCTGTACCATCGATTGCAGTGACTACTATCGACTCAGACAGAATGTACGCCGCTCACGACACGGTATCCGGGTAACAGATTTGGCACTACCAAAGGTTTTCAGGCGTGATCTCCGGCAAATAGGTACTGAAACCGCCTGGGAAAACGCCAAACGAGGACACAGCGGCGAGACTGGACGATCGGACGGAGGCGGGTAGGAGGGACCGATACCAGCAGATATGGGAGGCCCGTAATCGAGACAGACAGACAAGTTAGTGTGCTATAGGTTTGAGGCTGTCAAAAATAGATCAGAGATGGGGTTTCCGCTCGACATGCGACGAGATATTGGTACGAATTACCGTGTGAGTGATTCATTTGCATATGATGGCTGGTTGCGGAGGATGGTATCGAGAGCTGTCAATTACAGTAATACATCTGTAAATATTCGGCTTATCTTCCTCAATTTGGGGCCAGACACCCGTACAATTCATTTGATCATACCAAACCAACGACTCGAACAGTAATCGCTACGCGTGCGTTCGTTCACTGGTTCCGAAGTAGTTCGCTCAGCTTTCGCTCATCGGATCCCATCGAGATGTGGCACACTACAGGAGAACCAGCACGACCAAACGAATGTGGAATGTGAGCGCGATGTGGAAGTTGCCCTGACCAATACATTTAATAATAAATGATGTGATACGTGAACTATGAGAGCTGCACTTTTCCACGGTATAGAAGACATGACAGTCGAAGATGTGGATGAACCAACGCCCGAAGCGGGTGAGATCCTGGTAGACGTCGCAGCGTGTGGGATCTGCGGGTCCGATCTTCACTTCTACACGGAGGGGCTCCACGGAGACGCGGAGCTACCTGTTACGCTCGGCCACGAGGTCGGCGGAACAGTCATCCAGACCGGAGACGGTGTGGATATCGAGGAGGGGACGGACGTTGTACTCAGCCCACACACTCCGTGTATGGAGTGTTGGTGCTGTAAAGACGGCCTATACAATCTCTGTACCAACCTGAACGCGACCTCCGCAAAACCGGGCGGGTACGCGGAGAAAGTAGTCGAAAGCGCAGATAACGCGATTACACTTCCGGACGGCGTTTCTCCGGAGGATGCGGCGATCGCCCAGCCAGTAAGCGTCGGCCTTCACGCCGTCCGCGAGTCGCCACTCGGGATCGGAGACAGTACGCTGGTGGTGGGCGCGGGACCGATCGGGTTGGGCGTCGTTCGATTTGCGAAGTCGACCGGAGCGGGGCCGATTTTCGTCTCGGAGCCCCAGGAATCCCGACAGGAGGTCGCGCTGGAACTCGGGGCCGACGTAGTGATCGATCCAACCGAGGAGGACCCAGTCGAGCGCGTCCACGAGGAGACCGGCACCGGTGTCGACGTCGCGTTCGAAGCCGTCGGTCATCAGGAGACGTTCAATCAGGCGATCGAATCGACGCGAGCCAACGGTCACACCACGGTGATCGGCGTATTCAGCGGTGAGGCTGAAATATCCCCACAAAGTCTCGTGAGTCACCAGCGGTCGATTTCCGGATCGACGTCCCATCAGTTGGGGCCCCGAGTGACCAAGGAGTACAACGCAGTACTTCGCCAGCTCGAAAGCGGCGAACTCGACGCCGATCGGTACGTCACCTCGCGGATCGGGCTCGAGGATGTCGTCGAGGACGGATTCGAAACCCTCCTCGAGGCGGACAACGAAGAACGTAAAATTCTCGTCTGCCCCTGAGAGATAGCGAAACTCCACTCGAGACCCGGATCGACACACCGCGTTTCCGATCAAACTCTATCCCGACAAGCGGAGCGGATTCACTCAGTCGAGATTGCCGTCGTGCTCGTCGATGATGTGCGCTGGAAGGGCGTCTCGATCGGGAGTGGCCCCACAGCCATCGACCGGGCACGTGATCGGTTCGACGAGCGCTTCTATCTCCGTGCTACCCGAAAAGATGAACCAGCTAGTACAAGCCGGACACTGGCGGAGGTTTCGCTCGTCGTGGGAGATGTGAAACCGGCGGGATACCCCACAGTGGGGACAGTCGATCGGAAGTAGCTTCATAGGGATACGAAGTTACCGAGGGTCAAAAACAGTTTGGACCACGGTCGACGAAATGGCTATCGATAGTACGACGTTCGGGAGTTAGTCGTAAAATCCTTCAGTAGGCACCCACTCGCGTTCGACCGAATACTCCTCGAGCAGCGACTCCCATTCGTCCGGGAACTCGATTTTCTTCGTAACCGGGCCGCCGATCGACGTCCCCGAGATGGCGTTGACGCGGCCAGGACCGCCGACGGCTACAATATTGATCGCGTCGGTGTCGGCGTACTGTCGGACCTGGAGCGGACCGACCTTCTCGTTCTCGAGAATCGAGCGAGAGTTGCCACCGGTCTTCTGGTAGGAGTTCTCGACCATGTACTCCTTGATCTCTTCTTTGCTGAGATCGCCTTTCTCCAACTCTTCTGCGTTGTACGGGTTGACGAAGTGGGTGATGGTTGCGTTCAGGTCCTCACCACTGCTGGCGCGCATCGACGACGGCGTGTTCTCGATCATCCCGCGAAGGACGTGTTCGGCGTCGTTCTCGTGGGGAAACCATTGCACCCAGCTGTTCGGTCCGGAAATCGAGATCGTACTGTCGTCCTCGTCGAAGCCGTTCGTCACGTGGTAGGGTTCCCACGGACTGGTCTCTTCGTTCTCGCCCGCGAGAAAACTGAATTTGGCGGGATTACCCATCACGCCCATATCCTTCTCTCCGGGATAGATCTTCGCTGTGTTCCGATAGGCGATGCCGAGCGCCCGCGCTATGGTCTGGTTCGCGTGAAAACTCGGTCCGAACGCGCCGGACCCGCTCTCGATGTCGAGGGCGTCCCGGACGGGTCCGTTGACAAGCCACTGGTAGGACCAACTACCCGTACTGACGGAGAACTGTATGGAGTTCGAGTCCGGATCGGCGAGCGCTCGGACGCCGGCTTCTAATACCGGCATGTACGTCGGAAGACAGCCCGCCATCACCGCGTTCGACGCCAACTGTTCTACGGTGAGAGCGTTCTCGTTGTTTCCGATTTCGCCGAGGACGTGATCGCGCGGATTGTCGGTTCCGCGCAGCATCTCCTCGACGCGTTCTTCCGTTGGCGGAATAACAGGGAGACCATCAGTCAGCCCTTGCTTGTACAGCGATTGGTTGATTTCCTCTAACGACTGCTCTTTCTGTGATTGGTTGGACATTGATGATTCGTGGTCGGGGATTACTGCGGCGCTGGCTCCGCTCGTTCCTTGTCACTCAGTGGGTTCGTCAGTTCCTCGACGATGCCGTCGACGACTTCCTCGCTCACTTCCTCGCGGACACGCTCGAGATCCGTCGTCTCACATCGGACGGGCGTCTTCTTGTAGCGAAGGGGGCGGCCGCGCTCGACGGCGTTCGACTGGTAGTCCAGTTCGAAGCCCTCGTCGATCAGTCCGACTCCCGGCGTCCCGGCATCCTCGATGAGTTCGATGCCCCACGCGAGAAACTTGGTGCAGGAACCGCAGTCGCCGATCGCCCCGATAGCGGTGTCGACACCCTCGGCCCAGTCGACGACGCTCTCCTGTTCGTCGTCGTTCTTTATCTGGTTTAAGTGTTCGACGTGATACCATTCGAACGTCGCATCGGGATAGCGCGCGGAGAGTTTTTCCTGAACGGCGGTCAACAGCGGTTCGGCCGCCGGCTTCCCGTTGTCGTACAGCCCGATATGTTTGCCCTCTACAGAGTCGACTCGGGGCACGAGCGGTTTCTGTTCGGTGTCGTTACCCGACGAAGAGGGTGTTACTAGACCCATATGGGTGAGTAACACAAGCACGGAGTAAATAGTTTTTGGTGACAAATTAGTCGGATTTTGCAAAGGGATAGTGGCGGGGCAGGTAGATCAGTTTATTCTTCGGACGCATATTCCGCGAGGAGTGTTTTCCAGTCGTCCGGGAACTCGAGCTTTTTCGTGACCGGCCCGCCAATCGACGGTCCGATAACCGCATTAAATCGACCAGGATGGTCGACGCCCGCGATGACCTCGATGTATTCGGGGCCGCTAATCTGGGGCACCTGCCTACTCGTGACCGTATCGTGGTAGTCATCGAGGGCGTCGTCCCAGAGGACCCCCTTCTGGAATTCCTCGACGGGGATGTAGGAGTTCTCGGCGATGTACTCTTTGACCTCGCGTTTGCTGAGACCGGCAGCAGCGAGCGTCTCGAGGGACTCCGTACTGAGTACGTACGAAATCGTTTGATCGAAGTCGCCGCCCTGTTGTTCTCCGCCGACCATCGACGGCGGTGTGTTCTCGATCATGCCGCGAAGGACCTCTTCGGGGTCGTTCTCCGCTGGTTCCCACCGAATGAAGCTGTTCGGTCCGGAAAGCGAGATCGTACTCTCGGCCTCGTCAAACCCGTTCGTCACGTGGTAGGGCTTCCAGGGGCTGTCGCCCTCGTTCTCCCCCACGAGCAAATTGAACTTGAACGGATTACCCATCACGCCCATATCCTTCTCTCCGGGGTAGATCTTCGCGGTGTTCCGGTAGGCGATACCGAGCGCCCGTGCGATAAGTCGGTTCGCACGAGCGGTCGGTCCGAACGCGCCGGATTCACTTCCGATGTCGAGGGCGTCCCGGACGGATCCGTTGACGAGCCACTGGTACGCCCACCCACCAGTACTGACTGAGAACTGTATGGAGTTCGAGTCCGGATCGGCGAGCGCTCGGACGCCGGCTTCTAACACCGGCATGTACGTCGGAAGACAGCCCGCCATCACCGCGTTCGACGCCAACTGCTCTACGGTGATCGGATTGTCGTCATTACCGAGCCGTCCGAGGATGTGATCGCGCGGGTTATCGGTTCCGCGCAACATTTCCTCGACACGCTCGTCCGTCGGTGGGATGACGGGCAACCCGTCCGTCAATCCTTGACGGTACAGTGAACGAGAGACGGTGCTAATGGAGTCTTCGCGAGGGTGATGGTGGGCCATTGATGACTCGAATCAACCAAGGATACTAACCGTGATAACTTGATCTTTTTGCTGCGGCTGTTGATGGTGTGGAGACACGCGCGATCTCAGCAGTTAGTGAGCGGTGGTACTCCCACGAGAGACGGACGGGACAGGCACGTTGCCTGCGATTCGACCGTCCAAATCAGTGGAGGCCGTATTTGATGCTCTTGGTCTGCGTGTAGTGATCGAGCGTATCGACGGACAGTTCACGACCGATTCCGGACTGTTTGTACCCGCCGTAGGGGAGACCGGGGGACATCTCGTGCCAGGTGTTGACCCAGATGTAGCCCGCCTCGATATCGTGGGCCGTTCGGTCGGCCTTTTCGATATCGTTCGTGATCACCCCGCCAGCGAGGCCGTAGTCAACGTCGTTGGCGAGGGTCATCATCTCGTCGTAATCCTCCCAGCGGAACACCTCCAGGACCGGACCGAAGATTTCCTCTTGGACGGCCTCGTGCTCGTGGTCGAGCCCTTCGACGAGCGTCGGAGCGACGAAACACCCGTCTTCGAGCGCCTCGTCCTCCGGCGGCTCGCCACCCGCGAGGAACTCCGCACCACCTTCGCGAGCGCTTTCGAGGTAGTTCGTCGTCCGTTCGACCTGCTCGTGGGAGACTTTCGGTCCGAGATCGGTCGCTTCGTCGAGCGGGTCGCCGACGGTCATTCCCTCCGCGGCTCCGATCAGACCCTCGAGGACATCGTCGGCGACGTCCTCGTGGACGAAGAGCCGCGATCCCGCTTCACAGCACTCGCCGGTGTTTGCGAAGATAGCGAAGGCGATGGTCTCGACCGCCGCCTGGGGATCCGCGTCTTCGTGAACGACGATCGGGCTCTTGCCGCCGAGCTCGAGCGTGACGTCGGTCACGTTGTCGGCAGCGTTGCGCATGATCTGTTTGCCAACGACGGTCGATCCGGTAAAGGCTATTTTTCGGACACCCTCGTGTTTAGAAAGCGGTGCTCCGGCTTCCTCGCCGTAGCCGGTTACGACGTTCACGACGCCATCGGGAACGACATCGTCGACGAGTTCCATCAGTCGGAGCAACGAGAGCGGCGTCTGTTCGGCGGGTTTGATCACCGAACAGTTACCCGCCGCGAGCGCCGGTGCGAGTTTCCACGACGCCATCGCCAGCGGGAAGTTCCACGGGATGATCTGCCCGACGACGCCGTAGGGCTCGTGGATCACTTTTCCGTGGTACCCGTCACCGTCTTCGGTCTGCCCGCGGTCGCTTTCGACCACGCCGGCGAAATATCGAAACTGCTCGGCCGTCGTGTTCATATCGATCCGCGCTTCCATCAGCGTTTTTCCGTTGTCGAGCGTCTCGAGCTTCGCGAGTTCTTCCGAGTGCGCTTCGACGCGGTCTGCGATCTCCAAGAGGACCGCCTGGCGCTCGCTCGTGGTCGTCTCTGACCACTCTCGTTCGTACGTATCCCACGCGGCCTCGATGGCGCGATCGACGTCTTCCGCCCGCCCCCGTGGGACCGAGGCGAGCACTTCGCCGGTCGTCGGATCGAGGGTGTCGAACGTCTCTCCGCTCGCAGCGTCCTGCCACTCACCGCCGATATACAGTTGTGTGTGATCGGAAACGACCTCTTCGGCTGCCGTTCGGTGCCGCGAGAGGATCGTTTCTTTCGACTGACTATCGCTATCGCTTGAACTAGCCATCGCAGTTCGCCTATTCAACCTACACAATCAATAGTATTACTACTCGATAACTGAATCCATACTGAATCGCATACGCAGTACTCTCTTTTGTGCAAAAATTCATTACTAATAACTTCGTTAATTGATCTGTTCATGGCGAACACATACGACTACGTCATCGTTGGTGCCGGCTCCGCCGGTTGCGTGCTCGCGAACCGTCTCTCGGCCGACGAAGATACCGATGTACTACTACTCGAATCGGGAATACCCGATGAGAAAGCGGAGATTCACAATCCGACGATGTTCCCTCACCTGATGCAATCCGAGGTGGACTGGGACTACTCGACAGTCCCGCAGGAGGGACTCAACGGTCGCAAAGAGTACTGGCCCCGCGGCAAGACGCTCGGGGGTACCTCGGCGATTAACGCGATGATGTACGTGCGAGGGAATCCGTGGGACTACGACCGCTGGGCCGAATTGGGCAACGACGGCTGGAGCTACGACGAGATACGTCCGTACTTCAAGCGGATCGAAGACTTCGAGGGCGGCGAATCCGAACACCACGGTGAAGGCGGTCCGCTCCGCGTCGAACAGGAGCATCCCTACGGTGAGGTCACGAACGCATTGATCGACGCTGCCGTCGAAGTCGGCTTCGACAGAAACGAAGACGTCAACGCCGGGCAACAGGAGGGAATGGGCCCGCTCCCCCTTACCGTCAAAGACGGCGAGCGACAGAGCACCGCGGTGGCGTACCTCCATCCGGTGTTGGACCGCGAGAATTTGACGGCCCAGACGGGAGCCCACGTAACCCGGATCGAGTTCGAAGGCGACACCGCTACGGGTGTCACGTACGTCCAGGACGGGTCCACATATACCGTCGACGCAGCACAAGAGGTCGTCCTCTCTGCCGGAACGATCAATTCAGCGCAACTGCTCATGCTCTCGGGTGTCGGTCCGGCGGACCACCTCAACGAGCACGGCATCGACGTTGAGATCAATCTCCCCGGGGTCGGTCGAAATCTCCAGGATCACTTGGTCGCTTCCTCGGCGTACGAGCTTCTGGGCGACCCCGAGATCGAACCGGGGGAAGTACTCTGTCAGGTCACCGGGTTCGAACGGACCAGCCCCGACCTTCTCGCTCCCGATCTTCAGTATTTCCTGGCTCGAGTGTACTTTATGCGGCACGGATTCGACAACCCCGAGGAGGGCGCTGGGATGACGCCCAGCACCACGCTGCTTCACCCGGAAAGTCGCGGGCGGATCACCCTCGCGTCCGACGACCCGTTCGACGATCCGCTCATCGATCCAAACTACCTCGAGAAGGAAGCGGACCTAGAGAAACTCGTCGAAGGCCTCAAACGGACGCGCGAGATCGGGCATGCGAGCGCGCTCGAGGAGTACCGCGGCGAGGAAGTGTGGCCAAAAGGCGAAGTCGAGAGCGACGAGGATCTACGCGAGCACATACGCGAGACTGTCCAGACGATCTACCATCCCGTCGGAACGTGCAAGATGGGCGACGACGAGATGGCCGTTGTCGACGAGCGTCTTCGCGTCCACGGCCTGAACGGCCTCCGCGTCGCCGACGCCTCGATTATGCCGCAGATTACGACTGGGAATACGAACGCGCCGACGATTGCAATCGCTGAGAAAGCCTCCGATATGATCCGAGATCTCGAGTAATCGCTGCCAGCGCTGATCGTTCGTCGCTGTGCCCGTGATGAACTCCGCTCGAGCACCCATTCCAGTCCCACCCGACGGTCGTTCTCCCGCCAGTGATTCAGTGACGAAACACGGGTTGGCAGTCTCGGACAGGAGAGGTCGTACGAGAGTGGCTCGCAGAAATCGATGTCCAGCGTCGAAAGCGAGGTATTCGGCGAACACGACTCGATTCGAATAAACGCAAATTATTAGTTACTAATTGGAGAAGAGAGACAATGTCTGCCATGTACGACTACATCATAGTCGGCGGTGGGAGCGCTGGGTGCGTTCTCGGCCACCGTCTGACCGAGTCCGAAGACACCGACGTATTGCTGCTGGAAGCGGGCGAACCCGCGGAAGACAAGGATAAAGTGAAAGATCCGACTCGAGTCTGGGACGTCCTCGGATCTGAACTCGACTGGAAATTCGAGACGGAACCCCAGCCGGGGATGAACGGGCGAACCATCGACTGGCCGCGCGGAAAGGCCCTCGGCGGCTCGAGCGTCATCAACGGAATGGCGTACGTCCGCGGCCATCCCTACGACTACAACAATTGGGCCGACATGGGCAACGAGGGATGGAGTTACGACGATCTGCTCCCGTATTTCAAGAAATCCGAGTCGCTGAACGCCGACGGGGACGAAGCGTACCACGGAGACGACGGGCCGTTGAGCGTCTCTCGCGGTACCCCCGGCGAGTTCGCTACAACGCTCGTCGAAGCCGGGAACGAGGCCGGCCTGGACGTCAACATGGACTTCAACGGGGAACAGCAGGAAGGGATCGGCTACTATCATTCGACGATCAAAGACGGCCACCGACACAGCGCCGCCGCGGCCTTCATCAAGCCGGTTCTCGATCGCCCGAACCTGCACGTCGAGACGAGCGCGCACGTCACCGAACTCACGTTCGACGGTGATCGGGCGACGGGAGCGGTGTACGAACAAGATGGGACCGAGCACGAGGTTACGGTTGCCGACGGCGGCGAGGTCGTTCTCTCTGCCGGAGCGATCCAATCGCCGCAACTGCTCATGCTCTCGGGAATCGGTCCGGCCGACCATTTGGAGGAACACGGGATCGACGTCAAACTCGACCTCCCCGGCGTCGGTCGCAACCTGCAGGACCACCTTCGCGTGCCGGTCGTCTACGAAAGCACAGAACCGGTCGGCTCGCCCCCGGAACCGATGGAGACGGAGGATGGAGACCAGCGTGGAACGCGGTACGATCGCGTCTTGGTCGGTGCGTTCGAGCGATCCGATCCCGACCTTCCCGCACCCGATCTTCAGTACGGATTGTCGCCGGGATCGGAGGAGGACCCTCAGGCCGGGTTCTCGATTATGACCATCCCGCTACGGCCAGTCGCTCGCGGGCGAGTTACGCTTCGCTCGGACGATCCGTACGACGATCCCGTGCTCGATCCCAAGTACATGCTCGAGGAGAAGGACGTCGACGACTTCATCACCGGGATCCGTCGTGCACGACGGATCGGAGAGACAGATGTTCTCTCTGAGTATCGAGAAAAAGAGATTAAACCCGGCGAGGACGTCCAGAGCGACGAGGGTATCGCCGAATACATTCGAAACAACGCCGTGTCGGGGTACCACCCGACCTGCACGTGCAAAATGGGCGACGACGAGACGGCCGTCGTCGACGACGACCTTCGAGTACGCGGTATCGACGGCCTCCGAGTCGTCGACGCGTCGGTGATGCCCCAGATCCCGAGTGGGAACACGAACGCCCCCACCATCGCGCTCGTCGAGAAGGGCGCTGACCTCATCAAGAACGAGTAGCGGCGTACTCGAGTCGAGACCTGAGCGACCGGAAAATAGGCAGCTACCTGATTGAATCCCAGTACACGCTCCTCGAGGGCCGTCATCCGGCGTGTGACCCGTTGCTGTCACCGGAGCGTGATCGTCGCTGGACCGAAAATCGACCTCGGAACACGCGCTCTTCAGCGCGTAGCTGACCGCCAGCTTGAATATCTATCGTCTAAATTAGTAAGACAATGGTACGTGAGCTAGAGCGCGTCACAGTGCTCGGAGCAGGCAGTATGGGTCATGGAATCGCTGAAGTAGCGGCAATCGCCGGCTACGACGTCTGCATGCGCGACATCGAGGAATCGTACGTGGCAGACGGTTACGAACAACTCGAGTGGAGCGTCGAGAAACTCGCAGAGAAGGGACAACTCGGCGACGATCCCGATACGATCCTCGAGCGCGTATCCACGACGACCGATCTTTCGCGGGCTGTCGTCGATGCGGACATCGTCATCGAGGCCATTCCGGAGGATCTGGAGATGAAGCAGGGTCTCTTCAGAGATGTCGAGGACGCCGCCGAGGACGACGCGATCCTGGCGACAAACACGTCGAGTCTCAGAGTCGGGGACATTGCAGAACCCCTCAAGCGTCCGGAGCGGTTCTGCGGACTTCACTTTTTCAACCCGCCGGTGAAGATGGACCTCGTCGAAGTCGCTTCCGGCGAGCAGACCGACGACGAGGTCATCGACGCGGCCGAGACGTTCGTCGAGTCACTGGACAAGACGGCCGTTCTCGTCCGGAAAGACGTACCCGAGTTCGTCGTGAACAACGTACTGGTCCCCTTCATGGAGGAAGCCGCGTGGATGTTCGACGAGGGGAAAGCGGAGGCTCGACAGGCTGACGCGGCCATGGTGTTCCGTCGGGGCTACCCGATGGGGCCGTTCGAACTCGCCGACTTCGGCGGTCTCGACGTGCTCGCACACAGTCGCGAACAGTGGGGAAAGCCCCTCCCCGACTGCGTCGAGACGCGCGTGGCGAACGATGACCTCGGTCAGAAGACCGGGAAGGGGTTTTACGACTACGAAAACGGAGACACATATCAGGCAGACGGCGTCGACTACGAACCCGGCGACGGCGAGGGCTTCGACACGCTCCGTATCGAGGCGCGGATGGTAAACGAGGCGGCGCGTCTCGTCGGTCAGGACGTCGCGGATCCCGAGGACATCGACATCGCGATGCGTCTCGGAGGCGGTCTCCCAGAGGGGACCTGCCGGACGGGTGACAAGCTCGGCCTCGATCGGATGCTCGAGAAGATCGAATCGCTCTACGAGGAGACCGGCGCGGCGCGCTACGAACCGGCCGACTACCTCGTCGAACTCGTCGAAGCCGGCCACACCGGGGAAGACGCCGGTCGGGGATTCTACGACTACGCCGACGGCGGCCCCTATCACTACATCGCTCACACGCTCGACGACGACGGCGTGCTCGAGGTGACCTTCGACCGCGAGGAGCGTCTGAACGCGCTCTCGACCGACATGCTAGCGGAGATCCAGCGGCTGCTCGAGTCGGTAGACACGGACGAGGTCGCCTGCGTGACCTTCGAGGGGGCCGGCGACAGGGCGTTCAGCGCCGGCGCCGATATCACCGGCTTCACGATCGCCGAACCAACCGATCTAATGGAGGTCGACGAGGCCGTCGAGACTATCTACGAGTTCGAACGGCCGACGATCGCGAAGGTCGACGGGCTCTGTCTGGGCGGCGGCTTCGAGATCACCCTCGCCTGTGACATCCGGATCGCGACCGAAGAGTCCAAGCTTGGGAGCCCGGAGATCAACCTGGGGCTCATCCCGGGCGGGGGCGGGACCCAGCGGCTCGTTCGCCTCGTCGGCGGGCCGCGCACGAAGGAACTCGTCTTCAAAGGCGAGCAGATCAGCGCCGAGCGCGCGGCCGACTGGGGGATCCTAAACCGGGCGGTGCCGGCCGACGAGTTCGAAGCGACGGTCGACGAGTTCATCACGACGATCGCGAACGGCCCGCAAACCGCGCTCAAAGCGGCGAAACGGGTCATCAATGAGGGGCAGGACGCGAGCCTGAATACGGCGATCGCGATGGAAAGTCAGGCGTTCGGCCTCCTGGCCACGACCGACGACATGCTCGAGGGGGTCGAGGCGTTCACGCACGATCGCGACCCGCAGTTCGACTAGCTCCGGGGCGACGCCGGCGTCGGTCGACGACGGTCAGCGGCGACCGCCGCCGATCGCTCGCCACCACCCAGATACCTAAGAGGTATTAAATAATATTTAATGTGCGCAGTCGTAACTCTCTCAGTAGCATGGACGAGAGAGACCGACTCGAGAACTACTACTTTCACGAACAGGGATTCGACACGCTAGCGGAAGCCGAGGCGTGGTTCGAGTGGGAAATCCCCGAGACGTTCAACATCGCCCACTACGTCTGCGACCGGTGGGCCGAAGCGAAGAAAGACGACATCGCCCTGTACATCGAAACGGCGGGCGAGCAGCGAAACGAATCGGCGGACGAACGACAAAGCGTGTACACGTTTCGACAACTCCAGAACTACGCGAACCGGTTCGCGAACGCCCTCGAGGACCGGGGCATCGGGCGGGGCGATCGGGTCGCCGTCAACGGCGCACAACGGCTTCAGTCACTCGTCGCACACCTCGCCGCGTTCAAACTCGGCGCGGTCACGGTTCCGCTCAGCGTCCTCCTCGGCTCCGACGGGCTACGATACCGACTCGCGGACTCCGAATCCGCCGCGTTCGTGGTCGATCGAGGGGCGATCGACACGTTTCGGGAGATCCGGGGCGACCTCGAGGGCCTCGAGATGGTCGTGACGAACGAGGCGTTCGACGAGGAGGGCGAAGTCAACTTCTGGGACGCCGTAGAGGGCTACGGGGCGGACTTCGAGACGCGGCGGACGGACCCGGAAGAAGACGCCTGCATCATCTACACGAGCGGGACGACGGGCAAGCCCAAGGGCGCGGTCCACGCGCACAGACATCTCCTCGGGCTGCTCCCGCAGTTCGTCAGCTTGCAGCGCCACGAAACGGGCGACGACCAGATCGTTCGAACGATCTCCGAGTGGTCGTGGATCATGTCCCTGAATCAGATGGTCCTCCCGCCGCTTTTCTACGGGATACCGGTCGTCGGCGACCCGAGCGGGCGGTTCGAGGCCGAAAAGGAGTTCGAACTCGTCGACCGGTTCGCCATTACGCACCTGAACCTCCCGCCGACCGCGGTGCGCATGATGATGCAGGTTGACAACGTGGCGGAGAGGTACGACCTGAGCAGCCTCCGGTCGTTCTCGACCGGCGGGGAGTCCGCGGGGGAGAGTATCATCGACTGGGCGACCAGCACCTTCGAGAACGCGGCGTTCATCGAGGGGTACGGAGCGACCGAGATCGGCGGGCTCATCTGCGACGACCCCGGCTTCGGTATCACCCACCGCACCGGCTACTTCGGGGTTCCGTCGATCGGACACGAGGTCGCAGTCCTCGACCGAGACACCCTGGATCCGATCGAGGAACCCGGCGAAATCGGAGAGCTCGCGGTTCGATACGAGGACAATCCGATGCTGTTCGTGGAGTACCTCGACAAACCCGAAAAGACGGCGGAGAAGGTTCAGGACGGGTGGCTCCTCTCCGAGGACCTCGTCTCGGTCGACGAGGACGGCTACTTCCGGTTTCACGCCCGCGACGACGACCTGATCATCAGTTCCGGCTATCGGTTCGGCCCCGACGAGATCGAGGAGGCGCTGGTCACCCACGAAGCCGTGGAGGAAGCGGGCGTCATCGGCGTTCCCCACGAGACGCGCGGCGAGATTCCGAAGGCGTTCGTCGTCCTGAACGAGGGGAAAGCGCCGACCGAGGAACAACGCATGGACCTGCAACAACACGTCAAGGATCGACTGGCGAAGTACGAGTACCCGCGCGAACTCGAGTTCGTCGAGACGCTTCCCCGCACTTCGACCGGGAAGATCCGCCGAACGGCGCTGCGCGAGCGAGACGGCGTCGCCGAGTAGAAAGCGATTGGGGAGTCCAGAAGACAAGGAAATTCGGGAGACAAGGCGTCCTGGGTGACGGCCGCTCGCGCGACGAAAGAATTTTGTCGCCGTTTTTCGTCCACCCGGTATGGAGTTACTCGACGAGTCACTCGTTCCGGAATCCGCTCGAACCGCAAAGCGCGAGGCTCGAGCGTTCGCGCGCGACTACATCGAGCCGAACGCCGAGCGACACTTCGACGACGGAACGTACCCGACGGCGGTCGTCGACGCAGCGAGCGACGCCGGCTTCGTCGGAATCGAAATCGGCGAGGAGTACGGCGGGCGCGGCGCATCGCTTCTCGAGAGTCTGGCGATTACGGAGGAGTTCTTCCGGGCGGACGCGGGAATCGGGATGGCGATTCGAGGACGGAGTTTTGGCGCGAACATCCTCGAGCGCTACGGAACGGAACGACAGAAGCGAACGCTCCTGCCGCCGATCGCCTCGGGCGAGGAGTTCGCCGGGATGGCGATATCGGAACCGGAAACGGGGAGCGACCTCGCGGGGATGACGACCGCCGCGGAGCGCGACGGCGGCGAGTGGGTGATCGACGGCGAGAAGTACTGGATCGGAAACGGGATCGACGCCGACTGGATCCTCGTGTACGCGAAGACCGGGTCGGACTCGGAGGACCGACACGGGAACCACTCCCTGTTTGTCGTCCCGACGGACGAACCGGGGTACACCGCGGAACACATCCCCGAAAAGATCGGGATGCGGGCGTCCCAACAGGCCCACATCGAGTTCGACGACTGCCGGGTTCCGGAAGCGAACCTCGTAGGCGAGGAGGGTGCGGGGTTCCGAACGGTCGCCGAGTTCTTCGATCACGGCCGCGTCTCCACGAGCGGGCACGGCCTCGGAATAGCGGCCGCAGCCCTCGAGGAGACGTGGGACTTCGTCGAGCAGCGCGAGGAATTCGGTCGCCCGGTCGGCGACTTTCAATCCGTTCAGCACGACCTCGCGGATGCCCGGACGGAGTTCGAGAGTGCACGTGCGCTGACGTGGCGTGCCGCGGAGCGCGTAGAAGGGTCGGAGGAGGCGACCGACTGGGCCGCGATGGCGAAGACGAAGGCGACCGAAACCGCCGTCGAGTGTACCGAGACCGGGATGTGCCTCCACGGCGGACGCGGCGTTCTAAACGAACGTCGGATCTCCAGGCTCTACCGCGACGCGCGACTCCCCATCATCTACGAGGGTGTCAACGAAATTCAGCGCGATCTTATCTATCGGAACACGTAGACAGCTTCATCGGAGAACTGCCCCGGCGGACTCGTCGCCACCGTTCGGGCATCGGTAAAATTAATTAGTATGAACTCGTTGTAACGTTCTACAGCGGTTTACCGGAACACCGATGCAGCCCCGCTGTTGATATACTATGTCAATCGAAATAAAGGAAACGTACGAGTTGTTCATCGATGGCGAGACGGTGGAGGCCTCGAGCGGCGACTACCTCACGACGGAAGATCCCGCAACGGAGGAGCCGATCGCGGAGTTCGCGGCGGGGACCGCCGACGACGTCGACGAGGCGGTCGCGGCCGCGAGGGGTTCGCTCGAGGAGTGGCAGGCAAAAAGACCCGGTGAACGGGGGGATATCGTGCAGCGAATCGCGGACGGCATCCGCGAGCACGCGGAGACGCTCACGGAAATCGAAACGCTCGATCAGGGAAAGCCGTTGACGGCGTCCCGGGGTGCCGTCGAGGGGGCAGCCGGGTGCTTCGAGTATTACGCGGGTGCGGCGGACAAACTCGAGGGAAAGAGCATCCCGGTCGGCGAGGATACCGTCGATTTCACGATGCGAGAGCCATACGGGGTAAGCGCCCAGATCATCCCGTGGAACGCCCCGCTCAATTTGAGCGCGCAGGGAACCGCACCGGCGCTCGTCGCGGGAAACGCGGTCGTTATCAAACCCGCACCGACGACGCCGCTTTCGTCTCTTCACCTCGCGGAGATCTGTAAGGAAGCGGGCGTCCCAGACGGCGTCATCAACGTCGTCACCGGGGCGACCGAGCCCGGGGCCGCGCTGTCCTCGCACGACGGCGTCGACACGATCTCGTTCACCGGAAGCGTCCCTACCGGACAGGCAGTGATGGAATCTGCAGCGAAGACCATCACCCCGGTCACGCTCGAGCTCGGGGGCAAGAATCCGGCTATCGTGCTGCCCGACGCCGATCTCGAGGAGGCGGTGAACGCGATCTCGATCGGAATCTTCAGCAACACGGGACAGATCTGTGCCGCCGCCGATCGAGCCATCGTCCACGAATCGATCTACGACGAGTTCGTCGAGCGGATCGTCGAACGGGCCGAAGCCTACACGCTCGGACCGGGCATGGAAGATCCCGATATGGGTCCGCTCAACCACGCCGAACACCACGAGAAGGTACTCGACTACATCGACATCGGTCTCGAGGAGGGCGCGACGCTCGAGACGGGCGGCAAAGCGCCTGAGGGGGACGGATACTTCGTCGAGCCGACGGTCTTCTCGGACGTCCGAAACGAAATGCAGATCGCCCAGGAGGAGATTTTCGGGCCGGTGCTGACGGTCATCCCGTTCTCGGATCGCGCGGAAGCCGTCGAGATCGCGAACGACATCGAACTCGGGCTGACCGGCGGGGTTTTCTCGAACGACATCAAGCAGGCGCTCCAGACGGCCCGCGAGATCGAAGCCGGATCGATATACGTGAACCAGTGGTTCGGCGGGTCGGCGGGAACGCCGTTCGGCGGAATGAAGAAAAGCGGAATCGGTCGAGAGATGGGACTCGAATCGCTCGATTCGTATCTCCAGACGAAAAACATCTGTATCGACGTGACGCTCGACGAGTAGCCGTACGGCGCTACAGCAGCGATACAGTTTCCTCCGCGCTCGGCTGCGCGGCTACAGACTCAGGCGCCCCTTCTGCCGATCAGTGCCTCCCGTCTCGAGTCGAGTTGGGTCGCGTTCGGAGACGTTCACGGCCGTCAATTCACGGCTGAACCAGAACCTTCACCTCTCCGCTATCGGCGTTGGCGAGCGCCTCGAATCCGTCGTCGACGATGTCCTCGAGACCGATCCGCGAGGTGACGAGAGGTTCGTGATCTATCTCCCCGGTGGCGAATTTCTCGAGAACTGCACTGAAGTCTCGGTCCGCATGCGGCCCCGTCCGGTAGGCGGCGGAGGCGTTGACAGAACGCTCGTTGTTGACGAGATCCATCGGATCGATCTCCACATCGTCTTCGAACACGCCGACGAGGGTGGTGTGCCCGCCCGGTTTGGTTGCGTTGATGGCATCGTTGAGCGCCGATTCTCGACCGGCCATTTCGAACGCGACATCGACGCCGCCGTCCGTCTTTGACCTGATTTGCTCGATCGGATCCGTCTCCCTCGGATCGATCACAACGTCCGCGCCGCACTCAGCTGCTAGCTCTCGCCGTGCTTCCCGGTGGCCCGAGGCGAAAATGGGGCCTGCCCCGGCAGCCTTTACGAGCTGGACCAAGCCCAACCCGATGGGGCCAAGACCGATGACCGCGACGGAATGTCCGTCGCGGAGCGGGGACTGCATAACGGCGTGAAACGCCACCGTTACCGGTTCTGACACTGCGGCTGCTTGCGGCGAAACACCATCTGGGAGGGGGACAACGTTGCTCGCTGGCGCGGTGACCCGCTCTGCGTAGGCGCCGGGTCGTTGAGCCCCGATGACCTGGAGGTCCCGACAGAGGTTATATTTGGATTCCTCGCAACACGAACACTCCTCGCAGGCGACGAGCGGATTCAATACGATTTCGGTCCCGATTTCGATATCGACATCGTCGCCGACCTCTACAACAGTCCCTCCAACCTCGTGGCCCATGATGTACGGCAGATAGTCATCGTCATCGTACCGAGGACCGTGAAGGTATTCCCCTAGATCGGACCCGCAAATACCACACGCTGCCACTTCGATGAGCACCTCCCCCGCATCGGGGGATGGTTCCGCCACCTCATCGACTCTAATATCCCGGTTTCCGTAGTACTGAGCTGCTTTCATAACCAGTACTGAATACGAACCGGTCTGTCATAAAAGATAGGGAGCGTGAAGTGAACGGCGTCATCAAACGTTCAGTGGGCTACCGACGGATTGGAAACGGAATCACTACCAGAGTCCGTTCGACGGCCTTTGCTGGTGTTTTTGATCCGGTTGTCGCTCGTTTCGATACTACGACCCTCGAAGCGTTCGTATTCCGACTCGCTATGTTGGGCGTGACTCGCGCAAAACGGCGCGAAGGCGAGGTATCACGGAGAGTCTACCCAGCGCAATAACGCGACACAGTATTTGAAGGTATCAAATAACATGGCACGTACTTGCAGATAGTGCTTGAATTTGCTCCCCTACACCGGTTTTGTTGTTGTACCACGAGTGTGAATTGTATTGAAAGAGAAGAAACCCGCTGTTCGAGGTCGTTTGTCGCAATCTACACAGATATGTGGTTTGGTCACAATGAACTCTATCTGGCTGAGAGAGTCACGGCTACGTACCGAATTATTTGAACTTTGTGGCCAAATGAAGCGTGTTAATTGAATTTGGGAAACCAATTTTACAACGGTATGGTTGTATGAGTTGCTGGGATTTGCACGAGTCGTTTTGATACTGTCAAAAACTACAGTAACCCAGTCCCAGTGTGAATGTTAATTTCAATGTTGTTCGCCGATCGAATGACCGCCTTGGAGAGTTCGTCCTCGAGTTGTTCTCCCCGCCAATTGTTGGCCGGCCCTGAGATGCTTATCGCACCGAGGACGCCTTCGTTCTTATCGATAATGGGCGCACCAATACCCTGGTTGCCGTATACGACTTCCTCGTTGTTGACGGCGTATCGCTGGTCGCGAATACGGTCGAGTTCCTCGTACAGCGCCTCCTCATCAGTTATCGTGTGCGAGGTGTACGTCGGCAACCCGTGTTGGTCGATGATTTGCTCGACTCTCGATTCCGGTAGATGAGCGAGTATCGCCTTGCCACCGGCCGTACAGTGGGTGTGGACCTGCGGTTCGTCTCTTTTTTTCGTATGGATTTCCTTCCCGATAGCGTCCTTTCCGAACGTCTCGTATAGGATGAGCGTCTTCTTCTGATATTCGGTTATCAAGTGCGCGACGGCATCGTACTCGTGAGCTAATTTTTCGACCTCCATTTTCCCTGCTCGAAAGAGCTCCGTCTGGCCTCGTACCCGCTCACTGAACGGAATAAACTCCATCCCCAGTTTGTATTTTTCCCCCTCCTGTTGGACGAAGCCGTTCGCCTTCAGCGTCGCAAGATGTGTGTGGACGGTCCCGGGCGAGAGTCCGATATCTTCGGAAATCTCAGAGATGCTGCTACAGCCGTTTTCATTGATCTGACGGAGTATCTGAAACGCTCGATCGACCGATTGGATCCGCCGCATTTCATTTGGCATGGTTTGTAATACCAAATGTGGGCATATATTCTTTGCGAGGATCAAATATCCGATGTATGGAAGTGTAGTAGATATCTCATAGAGGAGACAACGAGCACTCTAGACCGCCTACTCGAGGAGGTATCTTCGGGTAAACGCTGTGTCTAATACGCCCAAACTTCCTACCACTCCGCTTGGTTTTTGAGAACAAACGCATTTTCCCTTTACAGTTAAGGTCTTGCACCGATAATCGTGGCATATGATTCACGCAACCGGGCCGTTACTGACCGTGAACGTCGACGACCGAACGGCGACGAAAACGACTATCGACTCGTTGCTCGAGACACACGTCGGCGGACGCGCGGCGGCGACTGCGCTCGCTCACGAACGGATCCCCTTCGACGCCGATCCGTTCGGTCCGGAAAACAGGGCGTATCTGTCGACCGGTCCGCTGCAGCAGTCACAGATGTCCTTTACGGGTCGGATGAATATGACCGGGCTCTCTCCGCTGACCGACGGTTTAGTCTCGAGCAATGCTGGCGGATACCTCTCGCGTAACTTCGTGAGTACAGGGATCAGCGTCCTCGAGGTGACCGGTGCGAGCGACGAATTGCTGGCGATCCACGTGTCCGACGACGGCGTCACCTTCGAAGCGGTGCCGGAACTCGAGGGGGCGACGGTTCCGGAAGTATCAGAATACGTCGAAACCACCCGCGATCTCGGACCCGAACACTGCATCGCGATCGGACCGGCGGGCGAGAACCTCGTCCGGTTCGCCTCGGTGATGACCTTCGACTCCAGAACGTTCGGTCGCGGTGGACTCGGTGCGATACTCGGATCGAAGAACGTCAAGTGCGTCACCTTTTCGGGAGACGCAGAACCACAAGTCGAGATTCCGGATCCACCGGAGATGGACGTCCACCGGGAGGCCGCCCAGTCGGACGACCCGATGCGTCGGCAGGGGACGGCGGGCGGGACGGAGTTCATCAACGACAACTTCTCGCTCCCCACGCGGTACTTCGAGGAGTACGAATTCGAGCACGCGGCGGATATCGGCGGGAACGCCGTCGAGGAGAAAAAGTACAAGAAAGGAGCGTGTTCGGCGTGTGCCTACGCCTGCAAACTCCCGACGCGCGACGAGGAGACTGGCATCGAGACGGAGGGGCCGGAGTTCGAGACGATTTACGCGTTCGGCTCGAGCCAGGGCGTCGACGACATCGTCGACGTGATGAAGGGGAACGAACTCTGCGATTCGCTCGGGATGGACACCGTCTCCGCGGGCGTGACGGTCGCTGCGTACCTCGCGAGCGAAGACGAGTTCGGAAACGCTGGCCTGGCACAGCGAGTGACGGAACAAATCGCCTATCGCGACGGAATTGGAGACGCCCTCGCGGAAGGTGTCGCCCGCTGTCACGACGAACTCGGCGTCGAGGACTTCACGGTCAAAGGAATGGAGTTCGCCGCCCACGACGGCCGCGTTCTCCACGGACAGGGACTGTCCTACGCCGTCGCCAACCGCGGTGCCGATCACATGTACGCCGGAATGTTGTCGCTCGAGTACAGCGGACAGCTCGATCCCGAGGGGACGATCGGAAAGGCGGACACGCTCGTCGAACAGGAAAACTTCTCGGCGTTTCGTGATACCGGAATCGTCTGTGCGTTCGGAAGCGAGTACGTTACCGATGAACGACTCGAGACGCTCTTCGACGCATCCTACGACGAGCTCCTCGAGGTCGGGTCACGAACCGTCCAGCTCGAGCGCCATTTCAACAATCGACGCGGAATCGATCACGCGGACGACGAGCTTCCGTACGAAATTCCCGATCTCGATGCGGCCATAGCGGAATACTACGACGCTCGCGGCCTGAACGACGACGGAACCGTTCCCGAGTCAGCGATCGAAACTGCCGCCACCGCGGTACCGTCGACGAACTGACCGTCACCCGAACAACGCGAACTATGAAAGTCGACGTTCACGCCTTCGGGCCGCTTCGGGAGGTTATCGGAGAGAAACGCTATCAGTGCACGCTCGAATCGGATTCGACCGTCGGAGACCTGTTAGACCGATTGTGTGCTGAATTCGACGGGGCTCGAGCAATACTCGGCGAGGCGGACGAGAGAGACACGACAGCCGTTGTCGTCACCATCAACAAACGGAGCACGAAGACGCTCGAGGGACGCGAGACGGTGTTGACAGACGGTGACCTCGTTCGCATTTCACCGCCGATTCACGGCGGGTGAGTAGACGATTCGGGCTGGAAATGGACCACTCCGCCACTGGCGCTACGAATTCGAGTCCGCCTCGATACGAGTCCTGGCCGATCTGACGGCAGTGACGCCGTCGCCAACCGCGGCGGCAACTTCGAGCGGACTTTCCGTTCGAACGTCTCCCGCCGCGTAGATACCCTCGACAGACGTCTCCATGTTCGCGCCCACGATCACGCTCCCGTCGTCGTCGAGATCGACGGTGCCCTCGAGGAATGCGGTGTTCGGAACGGCACCGACGTTGACGTTCACGCCGCCGACTGGCACCGTCCGCTCGTCGTCGGTTTCGTGGTCGTGTACCCGTATCGCATCAACGACGCCGTCTTCACCCTCTATCTCGGTGACCGTCGTCTCGGTGCGGATTTCGAGAGCCTGATTCGATCGAGCGTCCGCCGCGAGCGATTCGTCGGCAGTTAGTTGCGTTGCTTCTTCGATCAACAGGACCTCGGAGGCGTGGTCGGTCAAAAACAGCGCGTCGATGACGGCGTGGTTTCGACCGCCGACGACGGCGATCCGTTCCCCGGCGTAGAGCGGACCGTCGCAGGTCGCACAGTCGAATACGCCTCGTCCCCAGTAGTCCGTTTCTCCGGGGACGCCGAGTCGCTTCGGACTGCTTCCGGACGCGAGTACGACTGCCTTGGCGCTGAACTGATCGTGTTGGGTATGAAGTTCGTGTGGGGAACCGGGTTCGATGGCTTCGACGGCGCCCATCTCGACGTCTGGTTCGTAGGCCTCGGCCGTATTGACGAGTCGCGACCGAAATTCGGTTCCGGCGATCCCGTCCGGGAACCCCGGATAGGATCGAATTTCGTGCCGATTCACGAGTTGTCCGCCGATCGATTCGTTCTCGAAGAACAGCGTGTCGTAGCCTCTTCGTCCCGCGTAGGCGCCTGCGCTGAGACCGGCGGGTCCGGTTCCAACGATCGCGATATCGTAAACCATTGCGTAGCAGTAGATGCTATCTACCCGGTGAAAAACGTTCCCCTGTATTCGGTGCCGACCACTCGCTCACGGCGGTGATCGCCGCCCCGATACCATTTCTTAAGTGCATGGTCCGTGATACTGCATCTGTGCACTAGAATGGTAATTGATAACAGACAGCGAGAGATGACGGAATCGGACGAAGTCTGGGAGTCGACGGTCGAGGGTATTGCGACCGGTATCATCAAAGAGACGGACACACCTATTCCCATGCGCGATGGGTTGGAGTTATCCGGCAACATCTATCGTCCAACAGAACCCGGCGAGAAAACGGGTGAAGTACCCGATGAGTACCCCGTGATCATGGAGTTTACCGGCTGGGGTAAAGACATCTACTGGGGGCAAGCGGAGGAACTGTTCGGCGAGCGATGGCCGGGAACGGGCGTCGGGTACGAGCCGTGGAGCCCGCCGATCGCCCACTCGTGTACGTTCGAATCGGAGAATCACAACTTCTGGGTCCCGCAAGGGTACGTGAACATCGTCGTGGACGGGAGAGGGTTCGGACGATCGCCGGGAGAATTTACCGGATTCGAATCCTGGGGGCGCGACATGTACGACGCCATCGAGTGGGCAGGCCGTCAGGAGTGGAGCAACGGCAACGTCGGACTGAGCGGCGTTTCGATCTGCTCTATCCTCCAGTATTACGCAGCTGCCGAGGATCCGCCTCACTTGAAGGCGATCTGTCCCTGGCAGGGCACCCCGGACGATCTGTACGATCACGGTGGGATCGGTCCGGTTACGTCCCCGACGTCGACCGACGATTTCCCTGTCCCCCACGATCCGGCGTGGGCCGCACCCGAGGAGACGAACCCGCCTACCGGCGACAACAGGCCCGAGGACGAACTATTCGAAGAGATCACACAACCCGCCCTGATTTGCGGCTCGTGGTCGAGTCACGGCCTCTTCAGCCGGGGCGATTTCAGGGCGTTTCGAAACATTGCTTCCGAGCGCAAGTGGCTCTACAACCACGGTCGAGAGAAGTGGGCGACGTTTTACGAAACGGAGGCCCAAGCCTTTCGGAAACGGTTCTTCGATCACTTCTTGAAGGGGACCGATGAGCGAATCCTAACCGAGAGGCCGGTGCGAACGGAAGTACGCGACTCGCTCCGCAGTTGGTCCGTTCGGTCGGAATCGGACTTCCCGCTGCCCGATACGGAGTACCGGACGCTCCACCTCGACGCGACGAACGCCGGACTCACCGAACGAGGGACGCCCGATCGGGAGAGCGCGGTCAGCTACGACTCGAGCACTTCCGACAGCGTAACGTTCGATTTCACGTTCGAGGAGGCGACTTCGTTGGTCGGGTATCAAAGCCTGAAGCTCTGGGTGACACCCGAAGAAGCGCCGGACGCCGACCTCTTCGTCACCGTGCGGAAACTCGACCGGGACGGGAACGAGGTGAAATTCCACGGCTACGCCGCGCCGCTCTATCACCCCGTGGCGCTCGGTTTCCTCCGCCTCTCTCACAAGGGGCTTGATTCGGAGAAATCCACTCGATGGGAACCCATCCTCGAGCAGCGGACGGACCCGGAACCGGTGCGTCCGGGAGAACCCATCGACTGTCGGATCCCGATCCGTCCGTCGGGGACGTTCTATCGAGAAGGGGAAACGCTGCGAGTCGAAATAGCGGGGACCGCATTCGGCCACGAAAACCTGGAAGTGACGTATCCCGCCAGAAACCGAGGGGAAACGGCGCTCGGGTTAGAGACGATCAACGAAGGGGCCCATACGATCCATACGGGTGGGGAGTACGATTCGCATCTCGTGATCCCCGAGGTCCCTCCGGGCCCGGAGAACTGAGGACGGACGTCCGTAAGGTTCAGTGGAGTCGAATAGGTGGACACACAAACACGGCCTCCCGATCAGTGTTCATACGCTACGATGGCGTGTGAATAACTAACGCAACACTGATTACGATCCCATCCAATGGTGAAACGATGAAAGCGGACAGTAGTGTATACCCAGACGGTTTGTTTCGGCTCGAGGAGCCGCACACCCTCGGTGAGATGCGGGCGCAGGTGTATCGCGACAAAGCGAGAGGATTCGACCGATGACGCGGACGGCAGCGGTCGTCGGCGGCGGTCACACTCGCTGGGGCAAACGAGAGGCGACGTGGAAGGATCTCGCACAGGAGGCAGGAAAAGAGGCGTTCGACGACGTTCCCGGCGTCGGTCCCAGCGACATCGAGGGGCTGTTCGTCGGTGCCGTCCAGCCCGAACGGTTCGCCTTCCAATCGCACGTGGCGCCGCTGGTCGCCGAGTTGCTCGGTATCGACGTGGACTCGATGATCGCCCGAACGGAACTGGCCTGCGCGAGCGGACAGGCCGCGCTGCGGTACGCCTGGCTCGCCATCGCCGCCGGGCAGTTAGACACCGCGCTCGTCATCGGGGTGGAAAAGATGAACCTCCCGGACGATCACACCGAGGAGATGCAATCGAGCATGATGAACGTCGTCGATCGGGAGTTCGACGGCGTGAACGGGTTGAACGCGCCCTCGTATTTCTCGCTCATAGCCCAGCGGCATATGCACGAGTACGGGACGACAAAGGAACAGCTCGCCGCAGTGAGTGCGAAAAACAAAACCCACGCAGCGAGCAATCCCTACGCGCAGTTCCAGAAGGAAATCGACGTCGACGACGTGCTTGAGTCCTATCCGGTCGCGCCCCCGCTCAATCTGTTCGACTGCAGCGGGATTACGGACGGGGCAGCGGCGCTCGTTCTCGTAAGCGAAGAGAAAGCTCGAGAACTCACGGACACGGCCGCGTACATCACGGGAAGCGGCCAATCGTGCATGGCGAGCAACTCCATCAACAACCTCCCCTCACTGTCGGCGTGGCCGCAGGCGACCGTCGCAGCCGAACAGGCGTACGAGCAAGCCGGTATCGAAGATCCCGTCGAAGCGCTGGATGTCGCCGAGATCCACGATTGTTTCTCTATCAGCGAGATCGTCGAGTACGAGGATCTCGGGTGGGTCGAAAAGGGCGAGGGTGGACGGTTCGTCGAAGACGGGCGGAGCGCTCTCGACGGCGACATCGCCGTCAATCCCCGCGGGGGATTGCTCGGCTGCGGACACCCGCTCGGTGCGACTGGAATCTCACAGGCGCTGGAGATCTACCGCCAGTTCGCCGGGGACGTACCTGACGCCAGGCAGGTTCCAGACGGTCCGGAGACCGGATTGATTCACAATCTCAGCGGAAGCGCCTCGGTACACAGCGTGATGACGCTCGCGAGGGATCCACAATGAACAACAACACAGATCGACCACGAGACACCGTCGACGTACCGGATCGGATCGAGTTCCCGCGGCTGTTCGACTTCTACGAACTCCAGTCCGAGGACCACACGCGCATCCACGAGTTTTACGACCGCCTTCGTGACGGGTCGCTATCGACGACGACGTGCGAGAACTGCGATGCTCTCCACTTTCCACCCCGCGTGGTTTGTCCGGAGTGTACCAGTGACGACCTTACCTACACGTCGCTCCCGCACGAGGGGACGCTCTTCGCGTTCTCCGTCGTCCGCGGGAGCGCACCCATCGGGATGGCCGAAGACGTTCCGTTCGTCGTCGGGATTATCGATCTCGAGGGCGCAGACGTTCGACTCTCGGCTCGTATCGACGAAGTAGGGTACGACGACCTCAGTATCGGGGACCGCATGAGGTTGAAAGTCGTGGATATCGACGATTCCCGCGACGAAGACCGCGTGTTTTACCGGTTCGAACCTGCACATCGGACGCCAGAGTGACGATACCGAGCGGTTGCTCTCATTGATTTGGATCCAACACCGAAGGAATATCGTCGCCCGATTCTCGATAGCGTTACTGGTCCTGCAAGAAGTCGGGCCACTCCTCCGGGGGCTTCTCGAGGTAATCCGGGCGCTCGTTCAGGTTACCGCCGCCGTCGACCTCGAGTACCGTTCCGTTGACGTAGCCGGCGAGATCGGAGACGAGTAACAGGACGCCGTTCGCAACGTCTTCGGAGGTGACCCCGTGGCCAAGCGGGCCGTTCGGGCCGCCGCCGGGACAGAGCGCGTTCACCCTGACGTCCGGACCGAGGTCCCGGGCCGTGTGCTTCGAGAGGCCGATCAGGCCCCACTTCGAGGCGGTGTAGCTGGCGTTCCCGTGGACGGTGACGTTCCGTCCGGCCATCGAGGAGATGTTGACGATCCGGCCGTGACCGTGCTCGCGCATTTCCGAGGCGACGGCCTTCGAACAGTTGAACGGTCCCGAGAGATTGAGGGAGACGCCGTCGAACCACGTGTCGAAGTCGAGTTCGGTGAAGTGGTCGGTCGTGCTTCCGCCGGCGTTGTTGACGAGGATTTCCACGCCGCCGAACCGTTCGACCGTCGCCTCGACCAGAGCCTCTGCCGACGCCGGATCGGTTACGTCGCAGTCGACAACTTCCGTGTTAATCCCCTCGGTCCGGAGATCTCCGGCCGTTTTTTCGGCCTTTTCGACCTGAACATCGGCTATGACAATGTTGCTGCCGGCCTCGCCGAGCCGCGTGGCGATTTCGCGTCCG
This sequence comes from Halostagnicola larsenii XH-48, assembly GCF_000517625.1. Classification (GTDB taxonomy): domain Archaea; phylum Halobacteriota; class Halobacteria; order Halobacteriales; family Natrialbaceae; genus Halostagnicola; species Halostagnicola larsenii. The sequence goes on from NZ_CP007057.1 coordinate 408,584, forward strand.
AACCCCTGCGCTCCGCCAGTGACGATAGCAGTCTCTCCATCGAGATCGATAGTGACCATGTGTCTGGGTCTCGTGCAACAAGGATAAACGTACCGAATTTTCACTCGAGGAGAGATGACCAGGATGGCTCTACCATCGACGAGCGCTAATGTGTCCCCAACGAATCGGTGCGGCCGGCCATGGAGTTTCCGGTCAGTTAGACGATTCACTACTGACTGGATAGACGGACACCCCGAGTCTGCTAAACGCCTTCAATTCGATTAGGGAGGCGGATCAGCCAGTCCAATACTGATATCCACGATTCCGGTGAGCGTTCCTTCGTCAGACCGATGCTATCTTAGTGCTCTGGCGCTCCGAGCGGATCAGTCACGGACTTCGACGAGGTTCGTCTTGTACTCGTCAGCCGGGAGAGCATCGACATCGACGACCGTCGGGTCGACTCGGACCTTGAGCTGGCCGCGAACGACCTCGACGACTTCGTTAATGAGCTCCGACTCGGCGCGGGTGGTGTCCGGTTCGGCCGCGATCTCGATCGAGATCGGATCCTCGAAGTGGACCTTGTCCTCGTCGGGTACGACGATTCGAACGCGCGGTGGAACACCCTCGACTTCGGAGATGACGTCGCGGATCGCCGTTGGGAAGACGTTCATTCCCTTGTAGATGAGCATATCGTCGGTCCGACCGATACACTGAATCTTCGGGGCAGTCCGACCACAATCACAGTTGGTTCCGGTTACGCGAGCGTAATCGCCCGAGCGGAACCGGACCAGTGGTGTCGCTTCGCGGCGGAGATGGGTATACACGAGTTCTCCCTCCGCACCGGTTTCGAAGGGTTTGGTTTCCCCGCTATCCGGATCGACCAATTCGACGTGTGCGTGCCCTTGCGCGTGGAAGTGCATCCCCGATTCTTCCTCACATTCGGCCCACATACAGCCGATGACGTCACCAAGCCCCATCGCCTCGCGTACCAGGTTCGCGTCCCACGCATCGTAGAACTCGGCTCGAATCTCCGGATTAGAAATCCCGGGGCCACCCCCGCCGATGACCTTCGTCATCGGCAGGTCAGCCGGCGAGACACCACAGACCTCCTCCGCCTGTTCGGTCAAGTACTGAACATGAGAGGTGGTCGTCCAGAGGACGTCCGGATGAACGTCGCTCGCGACTGAAAGCAATCGGTCGGTACTCTCGCCTCCTGCAGGGACGACGTTCGCACCCATCTTCGTCAGTGACTCGAAGTACGGTGTGCCGCCGGTGATCATCGTTTGCCCGGCCCCGAACAGCACCGTATCCGCAGAGCGGACCCCGGTGGTGTAAAACGCGCGTTGCTGTACGGTGTTCCAGTCGCGCCGATCTTTCGACGTGAGCCCGAAATATGTGGGCTTTCCAGTTGTACCGGACGATGAGATGACGCGATTGAGTGCCGAAGTCGGCGCGGTTTGGTGGTCACCGAGTGGTTGTGACGGCGTCTGGGACGCTTGACAGTCACGTTCGTCCTGCTTGGTCATAAACGGGAGTTCAGCGAACTCCTCTAGCGTATCGATTGCTGTGGGATCGACACCCCACTCTTCGAACAGACGCCGATAATAGTTTGATTGTTCGGTGAGATACTCGAGTTGATCAGGGAGAAGACGCTCGTGTTTGGCGAGAATCTCTTCCCACGGTTGGACCTCTATCTGGTCGTAGACATCAACCATGGTGATGTAACTAATCGCCTATCTAATTCAGTCTATCGGTTCAGGCTCTCTTTGGCTAGACGATTACGGACCAAGAAACCGCTCGGCTCGACAAATATCGAAGTATCCGTCACCGATAGTAAGAGTATAACGGTAACACTCCACCGCTGGTTGTCCTCGCGAAGAGCGCAGATACAGTTTACTCCCGTTCTACGGCACAGTCAATTCTCGAATGCGACGATTGTTACTGTACTCGAGCACGGAAACGAGCGTACTATTGAGAACCGTCGATTAACGGACGGGAAGTTCCTCGTACAGCCGCAATCACTCGGTATGACCCCATCCTCTGTACCACAATGGGGCGTCCCAATCGAATATGTTGAGGAAAGTGAACTGGAAAGCAAAAGGGGATGGCACAAAAGGGTGCGACTACATTTGACGATACCAAATAGTCGGAAACCACATCAAGAAAAAATCAGACCGGATGAGCAGCGAAGAACCCGATATGGACAGTAGATATCGGAAGGGTGTCAGAAAAGAACGGTATCGAAAACAGAATCTAGCGAGGCGAACAACGAATCGGTTCCTCTTCGCAGGTACGGCTTCGAAACCGGACGGTCATCTCGAGGAGCGAACAATACCGGACCCTCCAAACGCGAGACGATCGGAGGCGTACAAGAAACGGTCTCGATGGTTGTTGCCCGAAAATCTACGGAAACGATGTCGGTCGGCGTGTTTGCCGACCCAAACGACCATGATGAATACTGTTGTACCCGGACTCGATTTGCTGATCTCAAAAAGAATAGCCGCTAACAGCACTACCGAATACATCCATATGAGTGTAAAATTGGGGGAGGATATCAACGAGAAATCGAGACGAAATACATCGACGAATTTCAGGAGTTAGTAATACCATGGTTGTTTTTCATCCATCAAGCGCTTCTAAACGGCATTGGTACAATATCACACACCAAAGGATCGGATTCGTTCGCCATACAAGTGAGAGAAATATCGAGGAGGAAATACACACTCGAACGACTAGATTACGAGGGTACAGTAGCAGAACATCTATTGAGACGGGATCGAGGGTATGTTTGACACACTCAAAGAATTTTCAAACGGCTCTATCCATCCCGATTGATCCTCGAGTGGTCCGAAACGTCTTCGGGAGCTATCTTCGTATTGATTCCAGATGGAATGTGCTCAACAGCAGGTAGTTTTAGGAATTAGAAGTGGCTTGCTCGTACGGAAACACGCATATATTTCGGGCTATCGATCCAGTGGAGAAACAATGTACGACTCCAGCGCGTTCGATAACAGCCCATCATCGAATTTTGCGGTGGCTCACCATCGCATGATCAGCAAAGTATATATATGATTATGAACAATGTTTCGGCGTGCCATTCACACACAAACGACAGGGTGCCTGAGACAGAGTAACTGAATTAGAATGAGTAACAAAGAGACGAACCAAGGGAGGAGTATGGATCGGCGAACGTACATGGGAGCACTTTCAGCGGCAGCTGGCGGTGCCATCGCGGGATGTCTGGGCGGCGGTGCCCAAGAACACAAGCCTGGTGAACCAGTTCCAACCGTCTACTTAGAATCGATGACTGGTGTCACCTCGGAATCTGCGATCGAACAGGCGCACCTTCACATCCGGGATGTCCTCGACGAAGAGTTGGGCGTGCCAGCCGAGGTCTCGACAAAGGAGATAAACACGATGTGGGATGAGCTGTACAACGACGATCGTTCTCGCCATCTCCATCTCGACGTAAATCCGGATATGCCACAACTTCTGGAGCCACAGAACGTTCTCCGATCATTTCAGGCCCAACGCGCAGGGGCAAACGGACTCGGGAACGTAAACCAGTATGCAAGTTGTGAATTCACTAACCTCGTGAACGAACAGGTTAGCATCTCCGATCCAGAAGAGCGTGAATCGGTCGTCCACGACGCGGTCAGCGTCTGGTCAGAAGACGTCGCCTCGATCAATTTGTTCTCCATGTACGTCCGGTCGGTATACCGTCCGGATCAGGTGGATATCGCGGACGACACCGGCGAACAGGGGGTCGCCGATCGAAATACAGATCTATTTATCCGGGACATGACCCCTGCCGACGGCGACACGATTCATACGAATATTACCGGTACGGCGATGCAATCGTCCACCTATATGGTGAACACGCCGTCGACAATTTGGGGCACCGTTATTCATTCCCCGCTGGTGTACTTCGATAAGAATCGCGAACTCCAGCCATATCTCGCAACGGATTGGGAAATCAACGACGACGCGACCCAATTTACGTTCAATCTGCGCGAGGACGCTACGTTCCACAACGGGAACTCCATCACTGCCGAGGACGTGAAGTGGACGTTCGAATTCATTAACGAAAATACAGCCCACTTCCAGGAAGCGAGCGAAGTTCCGTACGATTCGATCGAGGCCGTCGATGAGCACACCGTCGAGTTCGGTTTCGAGGATCCATACGCCCCCTTCCTCCGGGGAACGGCAGCGACGTGGGGTATCGTACCAAAAGACGTCTGGCTGGACGGCGGTGCGGAAGAAAACCCCGCCAACGTCGAGTTGGACCCCATCGTCGGGTCCGGCGCGTATCAAGTGACCAACTGGAGACGAAACGAACTCCTGCAGTTAGAGCCGTACGACGATCACTGGGTCGACGCCGAAGGAGACATCGTCATGCGAACGTTCGAGGATCAAACGAGCGCCGTCCGGTCGTTCGAACAGGGCGATATCGGCGTCATATTTAGCCTCGGTGGCGATCTGGCAGCCAATCTCGAGGGCGAAGACTACGCCGAGCTCGTCGGTGTTCCGGGCTTCGGAGACTGGTGGCTCCAGCCACAACACAGTTTCCCGGTTACGCAGTTCCGCGAGTTCCGGCTCGCGCTTTCGGAAGCGCTCGACCGGGAGTACCTTGCTGAACTGTTGACGCGAGACGATGGTGAGATTCACCTCTATTCGGCACCGTGGGGCGAACAGCATCCGTTTTATCCCGAAGATGCGGAAGGATTGACCCAGATTGCACAATCTCCAAGCGGAGACACCGAGAGAGCGCGCGAAATCCTCGAGGAAGCAGGATGGACATGGAACGACAATGATCGGTTAGTGTACCCGGAGGAGATCGATACGGACCCGCGATGGCCAGCAGGCGACGCTCCGACCGATCACCCCGACGAGTTTCCCTGTGTCGAATAACTTAGTTGATAATATCTCGCCAGTCTACCAATAGGTGTATGAAATATCTTCGATGAGAAGACGTACAGTGGTCGTCGAAATCAGAATAACTGATCAGATAGCGATATAGCATAGTCGCAATACGGAGATCGATAGGCGAGAATCGAGTCTGAAGGAAACTTTTATGTTGTTACCCTGTGTGACTTCATACCAATTGGCTCAATATGAGTGAAACAACTGACGTGAAAAGTCGACTGAATTCCCTGCTGGAAAACGATTTCATCGATAGCTTCAGGAGGGGGATAAAACAGTATATGACGGATAGAATAACGATAATTTGCCTCGCATTCCTAACGATTTTGGTGTTCATCAGTGTGTTTGATCAGTTCATAATGCCGTATGAGCACGATGCCCTCCACCGGACCGCAGACGGGGAAATTGCCAGGCTAGAGTCGCCGTCATCGGACCATCTCCTTGGAACGACCTCATCTGGGGAAGACGTATTCTCGCAGTTGATTTACGGGGCAAGCTCAACCCTTCTTACAGGAGTTGTCGGAGGGTTAGTTATCGTTAGTATCGGCCTCACGATCGGGATGGTGTCGGGCTACTATGGCGGTCGAGTCGACAGTTTCCTCATGCGAGCGACTGATTTCGCGTACGGCATTCCGATTATTCCGACAGCCATCGTGCTCGTTGCCTATTTCGGGATGGGATTCTGGAGCTCGGTGCTCATAATTGGACTGTTACTGTGGCGAGGAAATGCGCGGGTCTTTCGATCACAGGTATTACAGATCAAAGAGCGCGAACACATCAAAGCTGCAAAAATGCTCGGCGCGAGCGATTGGTACGTTATCACGCGCCACATACTGCCGAATATGATGGGAATGGTCGTGCTGTTTTTCGCCCTCGGAACGGGGATTACGATCCTTCTCAGCGCCGGTCTTGCCTTCCTGGGCTTCATGGATCCGTTCGTTCCATCGTGGGGCGTGATGCTTCGGGGGGCATACTCCTCGGGGAGCATGACCGAGGCGTGGTGGTGGGCGCTTCCGCCAGGGTTTATGATTTCCTCGACGGTGCTCTCGATTTTCCTGCTCGGACGGAGTTACGAGCGAGTCAACGAAGAACAAGTCAATCAGGTTGCCTAAGACAATGACAGAGCCACTACTCGAAGTCGAAAACGTCGACATCACGTACCGGATGGATAGCGAAGACGTCCACGCCGTAACGGACGCGTCGTTCACTATCGACTCGAACGAATACTTCGGCCTCGTCGGTGAAAGCGGCTGTGGAAAGAGTACCCTCGCAAAGTCCTTGATCCGCGGACTCGACTCGAACGGTGAGGTTACCTCCGGAACGATTCGATACAAAGGAGAGGAAATTCAGGATTTTTCTGAGAAAGAGTACAACGAAAAAATCCGCTGGAAAGAGATCGCGGTGATTCCACAGGCCGCGATGAATAGTCTCAATCCGCTCACAAAACTGAGTGAGCAGGCCGTCGAAATCGCAGGGGTGCACACCGATTGGTCGGAAAAAAAGGCGATATCACGTCTCGAGGAACTGTTCGATATCGTCGGCCTCCCGGAGTCGAGAGTAACCGACTATCCCCACCAGTTCTCGGGCGGAATGAAACAGCGCGCGATCATCGCGATGTCATTGCTGTTGAATCCGACGCTGATCATCGCAGACGAACCGACGACGGCGCTGGACGTTATCATGCAAGACCAGTTCCTCAAACATATCGACAACCTGCGAGAGAAACGAGACCTCGCGTTGCTGCTCATCACCCACGACATCGCCGTCGTCTTCGAGACCTGTGATTCGCTCGCAGTGATGCACGGCGGACAGATCGCAGAGAGAGGGACGACGAAGGAAATCTTCTCCGCACCGAGACACCCGTACACGATACTCCTCCAGAAATCGTTCCCCGACGCTCGATACCCGGACCGCGAACTCGAGGTTATCGAGGGCAGTCCTCCCGCGTTGCGCGAGGAAGTAGACTACTGTACGTTCGCAAGTAGGTGTCCGTGGGCCGAACAGCAGTGTCGAGAATCAATGCCGTTAGCTGACTCGTTGAACGGCACTGATAGTCACGCAGTCGCGTGTTTTCGAAGCGACGAAATGGAGTCGTTGGCGAGCGATCATATGAACACGAACGAGACACGGCACGCAAACGCTATCGAAAGTGAGGGATACGAAGATGACGACTGACGATACCGAACCGATACTCGAACTCCGAGACGTAGAAAAGCACTTCGATCAATCGACGAACATCGCGGAAACTGTTCGCCAAACCCTCTTCGGGGAATCACAGGAGCCAGTACGCGCTGTCGATGGCGTTGACCTCGAGTTATCCGAGAATCAGGTCCACGGCATCATTGGAGAGAGCGGCTGCGGAAAGTCGACGCTCCTGTTGACGCTCATGGGAGAGCACGATCCGACATCCGGAGAGATTCTGTTCAAAGGACAGCCGATTGCGGAGTTCACGAAAGCGGACTGGAAACAACTGCGACGGAAAATTCAGGTGATCTTCCAGGATCCCTTCAACACGATGAACCCGCATTTCACCGTTCGAGAAACGCTCAAGGAACCCTTCAAGATACACGACATCGAGACGGACGAAGGGGAACTCCTGGATATGCTCGAGACGGTTCGACTGACACCGCCAGAGGAGTACATTGACCGTCGTGAATCACAGCTTTCAGGGGGCGAGAAACAGCGTGTTTCGATCGCTCGAGCGTTGATCCTCGAGCCCGAAGTCGTGCTCGCAGACGAGCCGGTATCGATGCTCGATGTATCGACCCAGGCGTCGATTCTGAAACTCCTGAGCGAACTCACCGAAGAGTATGACGTTTCGATGTTCTACGTTTCTCACGATCTGTCCACGGTGTCGTACGTGTGTGATCGAGTAAACGTCATGTATCTCGGTCGAATCATCGAAAGTGCACCAACACGGAAGATTCTCACTGATCCAAAACACCCGTATACGCAAGCGTTAATCAATGCCATTCCGATCCCAGATCCGTTCCACAAGCGGACGTGGACTGAGCTTGATGGGACACCAGGAGATGCCCAAAACCTACCCACAGGATGCCGATTTAAGGATCGCTGTCCGGAGCGAATGGATGTTTGCGACCAACAACCCGCGTTCAAGCGACACGGCGAAGGCAACTCGCATCAAGTCGCCTGTCACCTCTATGATAAGCAGACCGTAGGGCATTCGCCTGCAGAAATCACTGAGACGGGGGTGTCGGAGCAATGAGCAAACTCCACTATTACCTTCGTCGCATCGTAGTGACGATTTTCCTGATATTCGGAGTTGCGTCGTTCCTGTTCCTCGCGTTCCGGCTTATGCCGGGTGATTACGCGACGGTACTCGCCGGAGGTGGTGCATCAGCCGCGGAGTTAGAAGAGATTCGAGAGTCGTGGGGACTGAACCAACCACTATACGTACAATACTACGAATATATGACTAATCTGGTGACAGGGGACTTCGGGACATCTCACGTCTCAAGTGAACCGGTGTGGAACTACGTCAAGAACCCACTGATGAACTCGCTTATACTTGTAATGCCGGCGATCCTCGTTGCATTCGTGGTGGGATCGGTCTACGGAGGATTACTGGGGACGAGGTCGGGAACTGCACTCGAACGGTACGGTATCCTCCCCCCAACGGTCGCTGGAACGACTCCGAACTTCTTCGTCGGGATTTTGCTCCTTCTCGTGTTCTCGTCGACCCTCGGGTGGCTCCCCGTTAGTGGGATGGCTACAAGTGAAACGTATGCTGCGATCGAATCACATTACGAAATCTATCTCACAGGTGATTTTTGGAAGCACTACGTGCTCCCGTTCGCGACGATCGTTCTCACGTTCTTGTACTACCCGGCGCTGGTCATGCGAGGGAGCGTTATCGATGTGAAAGGACAGGAATACACGTACTTCCAGCGCATTGCAGGCTTACCGAGCAAAACCCGTTTCAAACACCTGATGAAACACTCATCACTCCCCGTGATTACGCTCCTCCCGGCTCAAACGGCGACCGCAATCAGTGGGCTTGTCCTCATTGAAACAGTCTTCAACTGGCCTGGCATTGGAACGCTCCTCTTCGAGTCAGTTCTCGCTCGAGATACGCCGACGATTCAGTTCCTCTTCATCCTTGTCGCAGTCTGGATAATCGTTGGGAATTTCCTCGTCGATATCTTCTATACAGTCATTGATCCACGGATTACGATTGAGGACTAGGGGCTTCGATAATTCGAGTTACTGTTAGAACTTCGTATTCAGGTCATCATATATCAGGAGCTATTCCAACGTAATACCCAAAAGCGAAAAGCAAGCGGTATTCTACAGATCGAATCCTGTTAGTGGCAGTGAGACCATAATCCCGACCTGTTCTGGACGAACTAACTGGGTGGGCCTCACAGATTTTGTACTTCTATATCGGTACAAATCGTCTCGTGGGCGGATTTAAGTCGCTGTTTTTCGTCGGCTGAAAGATCCCATTCGATGATATCGGTAACGCCGTCCAACGTAAGTACCACGGGAACACTTAAGCACCCATCACTGAATCCATACTCGCCAGCCAGCGGTGTCGAAAGGCATGTCGGCGACGGGTCGTTTGCCATCATCTTGCGAATTATTCGAACGACACCGGCGCTCGTCACCCATCTCGAGGTTTCGGACACCCCTCGTTCCTTTGCGATCTCAAACGGTATCTCGCGTGCGTATCGGCGGACATCGGATCGTTGTTCGTCGGTAAGCGTCGTTGCCACTCCATCGATACGAAGTCTCGAAAAAATCGGTACGATTTCGCTTCCGTGTTCGCCCATCACCGGACAGTAGACTGTCCCCGGGTGGACATCTTGTATCTCGCTAATGCGATGTGCCACTCGCGCGGTCTCCGATACTGAATACCCGAGAAAATACTTCCGAGACCAACCCACCTGTTTCCAGAGTCGATAGGTGATCCGATCGATCGGGTTCGAGAGAACGAGAACGGGAACGGGTCGATTTGATCGTAACGCGGGAGCGACGGAATCGACGATCGAGCGGTTCGCTTCGAGTTCGGCATCTCGAGCATCAGCCGACGTCGCATCGGCTGGTTGTGGCGCTGCCGCAGTAAAGACGATAAGATCGGGGTCAAGGTCGTCGAGTCCATCACTCCCGACCGCCTGAATAGCCCCGAACGAATCAGCTGTTTCCTGATCCACGGGCGATTGCGTGGAGTGGAACGTAGAGTGTGCGATATCGAGTCCGTGAGCCCATGCCGACTTCCTATCCTTGTCGAGGAGTGTAAGGTCCATCGTTGGTTCGACTGTTGCCAGCGTATATGCGATTGTTACTCCAATCGTGCTCGCGCCGCCGATAATGACTGTGTGCATCGTTTCATACGTTCATAGCGACCGTGATGATATATTTGTTATGTGAGCTGTCTCATAGAGACTGGTGATAGCAACTTCATAGTACTGGGACAGCTTCTCGAGATGGGTGATTTTCACACTATCACCCGTATATAACACCAATAGACGTGTTATTTCCACAGATTCTTCCGACATATAGTCAATCATACCGAATATATTGTTTCTGACTTGTTATCCGATACTCTCGGATAACTCTGTGTCGGCCGACCATTTAATTACAATAGTACTTTTGTAATTACTCCAGTCATCAGGAGAGGGTTTTGTTTACTGTTGTCTCGAATAGAGAAATATCGTTATAGGACATAAACGGAACGTCCAGAGTCTAATGCAAGTAGTCGTTTGATAAATGTATAGCCGATGTTTTCCGGATATTATCGAGTGATATTTGGGTATTTCGGATGGAGTACTACGCGCCAACCTCCACAAAGCAAGCAGTACTCTCTCGAGAAATAACGCATCCTGTGGTCACCCCTCCGTAAGGCTCGGAACACGGTGGTCGCTCTCAATTCGTGACACGATACTGGACCGTATTCCACAAATCGATGAATACGTGATGAGAGCAGCTTTTGGCCGTTCGGGTAGCATATCTATACAGCGGCACCGACGATCAACGTGCAGAATTTAGCTGGGATGGCATCGCACCGAGGTAGGCTGTACGTAGGTAGCCGGACAAGCGGAAACCAAAAATCCACCACATGCCTTCTCAGCGAGGATGGAATTTCAGCCAACTTCACGAACTACCACAGGGAGAGAGCAAAATCGGAGATGAATATCAGAGTGGCCTTACGAGACGGGGCTCAAGTCCATCTGAGAATCCGCTGTCGAAGCATTCGGAGTGCTCGATCGAGGGCAAAGCCGAGAATCATGATCGCAATCAACGCCGCGTACACTTGCTCGGCCTGGAACATTCGAACCCCTTCAATTTCGATATGACCCAGTCCACCACCACCGGCGACCATCTCGTAAACGAAGGTGATGATGAGCGAGATCGGCAGCGCGATCTGGATTCCGGAGATGATTCCCGGAGCCGATGCCGGCACGATCACCCTTCTGAGCAACTGGCGATCCGACGTGCCCATCATCCGCGCCGACCAGATCAGGTTCTCGTCGACGTCTCGAGCCGCGTTCCGGACGTTGATTGCAACAGGCCAGAAACAGCCAACTGCGACGAGGACGATCTTCGCGAAATCACCCGTCCCGAACCAGAACAGAAAGACCGGGACGAGCGCGATGACCGGAACCGGGTAGCCGACCTCGATGATCGGATCCCAGAACCAGCTTGCAATCCGACTACGAGCGCTCAACACGCCGACGATAATGCCAAGCACGCAGGCGATTACGAGCCCGAGTAGTGCGCGTCTGACCGTCAGATAGCCGTTGTAAATGAGCGTTCCGTCGACGGTTAGCTCGTAGAACGTCATGAGAACGCCCGACAGCGGCGGGAGGAAATAGTCGTGCACCATGTCCATCTGCGTCACGAGTTCCCACAGGATGAGCACGATGACCAGCGAGTAGATCGACTTGCCGACGTTGATCAGGTCGGTACGATCAACGGAGAACGCGTTACTTACGTCCATCGAACCACCTTCCGTTCGCCCCACTCGTAGCCCCGCACGGCGAAGAACGCGATCGCCGAGATCAACACGAGCACCGCGAACATCTCCGTGTACGCACCAACCTGACTGTACCGGAGGATTTCGAAGCCGACGCCCTGATTCGACGCGATGAGTTCCGCGCTCACCAGCGCGATAAACGCGATGGGGATCGCCTGGCGAATCCCCGTGAGGATGCTCGGAATCGTCGCCGGGATCACGACCTTCAGCGGAATCTGCCACGACGGCATTCCCATCATCTGGGCCGACCAGATGAGGTTCTGATCGACGGTCTGGGCCGCGTTGTAGCTATTCAGCACGATCGGGAGCAAGCACGCGAGGAAGACGATCAGAACCGACGTTTCCGTGCCGGTCCCCAGCCACAAAATCGCCAGCGGCACGAGCGCCGACTTGGGAATCGGGTAGATCAACGCCAGAAACACCTCGAAGAAGTTCTCAACCGGCTTCACTCGAGCCATCCCGACCCCCAGCAAGACGCCGATCGAAATGCTCAGGACGAGCCCAGCCGCGACTCGAAACAGCGACACCTGTAGGTGCGGGATGATATCGCCCGCGACGAGTAACTCCCAGGTGACGAATGCGACCTCCGAGGGCGGCGAGAGAACCGTGCTGGGGACGAACGTGCCGCTAGCGAACTCCCAGAAGCCGGCCACGATCACGAGCGGAATCCACTCGAAGACGAACCAGACGACCCGCTGAAGCGGTGCGGGCAGCGTCTCCTCGAGTGCCCCTAGTTGCAAATCGGCGTAGGACATCGTTAGAGTTGGGCCTCCGGCTGGGTCTCCTCGCGCAGGGATTGCCAGACCTGGTTTTTCACGTCGGTGTACTCGTCGGATAGGATGATGTCCTCGCGCGGCTGGGTGCGGTCGACGTCGATATCGACGGTCGTCTTTTTCGTCCCCGGGTGGCGCGTCATCACCATCACGCGTTCGGAGAGGTAAACCGCCTCCTCGACGTCGTGGGTGATGAAGATCACCGTCTTTCCGAGGTCGCCCCAGATCTCGAGGAGGTGATCCTGCAAGAGTTCCCGCAGCGGTTGATCGAGCGCACCGAACGGCTCGTCCATCAGGAGGATCTTTGGATCGTACGCCAGCGTCCGCGCGAGCGCGACCCGCTGTTTCATCCCGCCGGAGAGCTCTTTGGGATACTTGTCCTCGAAGCCGTCGAGGTCCATCATATCGATGAACTCCTGGGCCGTCGCCCGGCGCTGTTCTTTGGGAACGCCGTCCTGTTCGAGGCCGTAGGTGACGTTACCCATGACGGTGCGCCAGGGAAAGAGGGCGTAATCCTGGAAGACGACACCTCGGTCGGTGCCCGGCCCGTCGATGGGTTGGTCGTCGACGGCGATGGTGCCGGTCGATTCCTCGAGGAAGCCGGCGATGAGGTACAGCAGCGTGCTTTTGCCGCAGCCGCTGGGGCCGACGACGCTGAGAAACTGGCCGCTGGGCACTTCCAGTGAGAGGTCGTCGATCGCCTTCGTTCGTTCGTCGCCCGATTCGTACACCTTCTCCAGATTCGAGATCGTTACGTGTCCTTCGACCATCTTGGTAGTTGTTGGGTAGTGGATTTAGTTTGTACGCTATCAGTGCCGGTCACGGGCTATTGGTGTTAGAAGAATTGGTTTGTCGAGTGACTTTCCATATCGACCTGCTCATCGGTGAGCCCGAGATCGTACATCTCGTCCGTAATTCCCTGAAGCGACTCGAGGTCGATTTCGAAATCGCGATAGTAGTCGTTTTCGGTCAAGAGGAAGCTATCGACCTGCTCTTCAGGGAGGTCGAAGTGCTCGGCAGCCAGTGAGACGACTTCGTCGCGGTTGTTCTCCATGTACTCAATAACACCTTGGAAGTCTTCCATCCACGCTTGGATCTCATCTTCCTTATTATCAATTGCTCTATTAGTAGCCGTCGTGAAAGTATAGGGGTACGGTTGCAATTCTTCTGGGAACGCGTCTCGGGTGTTAAAGACCTCAGTTAGTCCTTCGTTCCTCGCACTTACGGCGAACAATCCCGGGAAAATCGCCGCATCGAAGATGCCGTCCTCGAGACCAGGAATAAAGGTCGGGAACCCCTGTTCGATGAATTCGACATCCTCCTCGTGATCGATACCGATCTGATCGAACATCTTCAGGTAGACAGAGTGAACACCGGACCCAACTGCGTTTACGGCCACAGAACGTCCCTCGAGATCTTCCGGTTCCGTGATGTCCGAGTCCGGTAACGAACAAACGGGAACCGAGAAGTAGTCCGGGTGAGCATCCCACATGTCGATAGCAATCGTCGTTATCCCGTCGGGAACGGCATCGGAAGTCACCGCGTTCGGGAAGCTCTGCATTGTCAGCAACCCGATATCAGCTTCATTGGCAGCCAGTGCATTTACTGTGTCGGGTGTACTGGAATTCTGGGTGATCTCGAACTCGTATGAGTCACCGACGTTCTCTAATTCATCCTGAATACCGGGAATATCCAGGAGCGATCCAAGGTTCTCAATTGGAACGACGAAATTAAACCGAATAGTCCCCTCACTGGATCCCGTACACCCTGCTAACCCCGTAATACCAGCAGCCGAAACGACTGCGCCTGTTTTAATGAATTGCCTTCTGCTACTTGGTAGCATATCATGGTAATCAGATGGTATCATTAAAAATGTTGCGGAATAGGTCACATACGTGTCTGTGTAGAGTGAGAACAACGGAATATTCACATACGAACTGAAACTAAAAATTATGTGTCTCTCGAAGTGGGGCCGATTATGTACAATTGGATCGATACAGGATCCACGGGCTCTTAGTCAAACGAGAAGGATCAGAGGACGCCTTCACCAGCGGATTCAGGCTAGTAGTGCCCAACTATGCACCCAGATCCGGAGAATATAACCTGTAAAGGAATGGGTTTGTAGGTACTTGGACGAGGTAGTGTTGTACAATGGATAACAGCCCACAGCCCGTTCCCTCCAGTTCGGCGGATGTCGGCATCAAGCCGATTTCGCAGGAAAATATGGAGATCGAAACATACTCCGTCCTAAATCCCGACGGATCATTCGATGCTGATCGGGTCCCGGATCTCGACGACGACGAATTCCGCGACCTCTATCGCTGGATGCTCGTCCAACGTATCTACGACAACCGCGCAACGAAACTCCAGCGTCGTGGCCGCCTTGGAACGATTGCCTCCGGGCGCGGTCAGGAAGCGAGTATTGTCGGCAGCGGATACTCCCTTTCATTGGATGATTGGATCTTCCCGTACGGGCGTGAAGCGAGCGCACTATTGATGCACGGACTTCCCTTACGGGATCTGTTGCTCTACTGGCGTGGCGTCGAAGATGCATCAAAGATGCGGGGAGCAAACATCGTCCCGCTGGCTATCTCGGTCGGTTCTCATGTCCCACTCGCGACCGGCAAAGCGTGGGGAATGCAACTTGCAAACGAAGATACTGTCACGTTCACTAACCTTGGCGATGGCGCGACGTCGACGGGCGCCTTCCACGAGGGAATGAACCTTGCCGGAGTCCTTGGAGTACCAGCCGTGTTCTTCTGCCTGAACAATCAGTACGCGATCTCGCTGCCGTTCGACGGACAGACGAACGCCAATACGGCCGCACAGAAAGCGCTAGCCTACGGTCTCGATGGTATCCGCGTCGACGGCAACGACGTGCTCGCGGTCTACAACGCCGTCTCGAGGGCGCGAGAACGAGCGCTTGAGGGCAATCCAGTGTTAGTCGAGGCAGTCACTTACCGACGTGGAGCCCACACGACGAGTGACGATCCCAGCCGATATCGGTCCGAAGAAGAGGTTGAAAAGTGGAAAGATCGCGATCCTCTCGAGCGATATCAGGCGTTCCTCGAGGAAACCGGGCGCTGGGAGGGAATCGACGAGGAGGCGATCCGCGAGGAGGTCGAAGCCGAGTTCTCCGAGGCGGTCGACGCCGCCGACGCGTTCGAAGAACGCGGCGTCGAGGAGATTTTCGACTACCTCTACGAGGAAATGCCACCCGAGCTCGAACGCCAACTCGAGGACCTCCGTGAGTTACTGGAAGAAGAGCCCGAGATGTACGACTATATCGAACGGCGGCCGAAGGGGTGATCGCTACTATGAACGCGACAATCATCGAAGCCATCAACGACGCATTGCACGAAGAGATGACCACCGACGAGAAGACGGTCGTCTTCGGCCAGGACGTCGCCGAATCCGGCGGCGTCTTTCGAGCCACTGAGGGACTGCTCGAGGAGTTCGGCGCCGAGCGCGTGCTCGACACGCCGCTTTCGGAGATCGCCATCGTTGGCGCAGCTGTCGGTCTCGCAACCCACGGCTACCGGCCGATCGCCGAGATTCAGTTCTCGGGCTTTCTCCCGCCCGCGTTCGACCAGCTCGTGACGAACGCCAGTCGCATCCGCTGGCGCACCCGCGGCGAACTCACCGCCCCGATGGTCGTCCGCACCCCCTACGGCGCCGGTGTACGGGCATTAGAACATCACTCAGAAAGCCTCGAGGGAGCCTACGGACACATCCCCGGGCTGAAACTCGCGATCCCGTCAACCCCCCACGACGCGAAGGGCATGCTCATCAGCGCTATCCGCGACCCAGATCCAGTCCTGTTCATGGAGCCCAAACACGTCTATCGCTCCATCCGCGAAGACGTTCCCGAAGGATCCTATACCGAACCGCTCGGCGAAGCGGCCGTCCGTGAGGAAGGCGAGGACGTTACCGTCGTCTCCTGGGGTGCCATGATGCACAACACCCTCGAGGCGGTCGACAACCTCGAGGGCGTCGATGCCGAGGTGATCGACCTCCGGACGATCTCGCCGTTCGACAAGGAGACCATCCTCGAGTCGGTCGAAAAAACCGGGCGCTGTGTGGTCGTCCACGAAGCGGCCAAAACCGGTGGCTTCGGCGCCGAAGTCATCGCCACCATCAACGACGAGGCCCTGATGTACCTCGAAGCACCCGTCAATCGCGTCACCGGCTTCGACGTGCCAGTCCCCCTCCTCTCGATGGAAGACTACTACATCCCCCATCCCCCGAAAATCGCAGCGGCCATCGAAGAAACGCTCGAGCACTGAATTTCTCGCGGTCTGTTCCGCTTTCAAACGATCGGCGACGGTTGGTAAAACGAGGGTCGATAATAGCTTAGTGCCTGTCCGGCCTGGTTCTTACCGGTTCAGCGTATGAATCGCTTTTCCCTGTGCGTTCTCAGCCGCCTCCATCACCGCCTCCGAGAGCGTCGGATGGGTGTGGACGGTTCCCGCGATGTCCTCGAGTTTCGCGCCCATCTCGATCGCCAGCCCGAGTTCAGCAACGAGCTCTGAAGCCTCGGGTGCCACGATCTGTGCGCCGAGAACGAACTCAGTTTGCTCGTCGGCGACGATCCGGACGAAGCCATCCGATTCATCCATTGTAAGCGCGCGACCGCTCGCCCTGAGTGGCATCGTTCCAACAACCGGGTCGAACCCAGCCTCGTCGGCCTCGGCTTCGGTCATCCCGACCGTCCCGATTTCGGGGTCGGTAAAGACGGCCGCGGGAATCGCCTGGTGGTCGAGAGCTACCGGCTCACCTGCCGCGACGCCCGCCGCGACGAGCCCTTCGGCGCTGGCTTTGTGCGCCAACATCGGCTCCCCCGCGACATCACCCACTGCAAGCACGTGCTCGAGGTCCGTCCGAGTATGGTCGTCAGTTTGGATGAATCCGCGCTCGTCGGTCTCGAGACCCAGTGCATCTAGCTCGAGCGCCTCGGTCACGGGTTCGCGGCCGACTGCGACCAGCACGCGATCCGCATCGAAGACCGACTCCTTGCCGTCTTCGTCGGCGGCGATGACTTCGATGCCGTCCGAGGATTCCCGCCACTCGCTCGCCCCGAGACCGAACGCGAAGTCGATCCCGAGGTCCTCGGCCCGGTCGCGGACGACGCGTGCAACGTCGTCCTCGTAGGTCGGCAGGACGTCCTCGAGCATCTCGACGACAGTCACATTCGCACCGGCTTTCGCGAATACGGTCGAGAGCTCCATCCCGATATAGCCGGCACCCACGACGACCAGTTCCTCGGGAATTTCGTCCGCTTCAAGCGCCTCACGCGAAGACCAGACTTGGTCGTCTGCGAAGTCGAAGCCGGGAATCGACATCGCCCGGCTTCCCGTCGCGATGATGGCGCGTTCGAACTCGATCGACTCGCTCCCCTGGCCTTCACCGCCGTGGGCAACCCGGACCGTCTCCTCGTCGACGAACGTTGCAGTCCCCTCGAGCAACGAGACACCGTTCGCCTTACACAACTTCTCGACGCCACCCGTGAGCTGGTCGACGACGCCGTCTTTCCACTCGACGAGCGCTCGCATGTCGATCGAGGGGTCAGCGTGGATACCCATTTCCTCGGCGGTTGCGGCATCGTGGGCGATATCGGTCGCGGTGATCATCGCTTTCGAGGGAATACAGCCGTAGTTCAGGCAGGTGCCGCCGTAGGCGTCGCGCTCGACGAGCGTCGTGTCGAGACCGTGTTGGGCCGCCCGGATTGCGGCCACGTAGCCGCCGGGGCCGCCGCCGATTACCAGTACATCAGTCGCCGTCGTAATATCTCCCATAACCATTATTCTAAGAGCAGCAGTTCGGGATTGTTCAGGTATCGCTTGACCTCGTTCGTAAACCGTGCGGCCTCCGCGCCGTCGACGATCCGGTGATCGACCGACATCGAAATCGGCAGCGTCTCTCGAGCGACGATCTCGCCGTCCTCAGCCCACGGGCGTTCCTTCAAGGAGCCGAGTGCGAGAATGCCCGCTTCGGGATAGTTGATAATCGGCGAAACGTACTCGCCGCCGATCGCGCCAACGTTCGTTATCGTGAACGTCCCACCCTGCATCTCTTCGAGGCCGATCGAGCGGTCTCGAGCCCGCGCGGCTTTATCTGAGATTTCGTCGGCTAACTCGAGTAGTCCCTTCTGATCCGCATCGTCGATCACCGGTACCATGAGCCCGGCATCGCTCGCCACCGCGATCCCGATGTTGTACTCGTCGTGGAGCACGATCTCCTCGTTTTCCTCGTCGAGTTCGGCGTTGATCGCCGGAACCTCCTTCAGCCCCGCGACGACGGCTTTGACCGCGAACGGGAGATAGGTAAGGTTCGTATCGCGTTCCGCGGCCGCAGATTTGAGACGTTTTCGTACCTCGACGAGTTCGGAAACCTCGACCTCATCTTGATGGCTCACGTGGGGGGCCGTGTACTTCGAGGTCGCCATTTTCTCGCCGATTGCCTCTCTCACCCCGCTGTATGGAATCCGATCACCGGGCTGATCGCCATCCAACTCCTCGGTCTGGGATCCCTGCCGATCCGCCCCTCTCGGTTCGGGACTGTCACTCTCTAAATATGCGTGAACGTCGTCCGGCGTTACGAACGGCTCACCATTGTGTCGTTCACTCGCGGGGACGTTATCGAGTGAGATGTCGTTTTCTCGTCCGAGTCTCCGAGTAGCCGGCATCGCGAGTGTCCGCTCTCGGTCGGCACGTGCATTCTGCTTGGGTGGAGGGGAAGAGGGGATATTAGTTCCGTGAGCGCTTCGGTCAGGATCGTTGTCCTGCGCTGTGCTGTCGGGACCGTTTGATTCCGTATCGGATTCGATCCCCGTCTCTACCGAATTTTCGGTACCACTCACAACGGCGTGTACGTCGGACTCGGAGAGGCGTTCGCCCGGTTTGCCGACCCGATTCTGAACCGATAGCAGATCTACGCCCAGTTCTCGGGCAAGCGTCCGAACGCTCGGTGGAGCGAACACGCGTTTGGTCGTCTCTGCGGCGGCAAACTCACCACCCGTACCGGACTGAGCACCACGAGAGGTGCCAGGGGAATCGGGTTGACTGTCTCCCGAATCCGTCCCAGTGCGGCCGTCTTTCTCCGCCGTACGATCGGCGTCATCCGGTGAACCCGTACGTGTCGAGGGACTGTCTTCGGAAGCGCCATCGGGAACCTCAAACACGACGAAGACCTCACCAACTGAAATCGTGTCACCGTCATCCGCATAGAGATCGGAAACGATACCATCATACGGGGACGGAATTTCTACCAAAGCTTTGTCCGTCTCGATTTCAGCGATTGGCTGATCCTCCTCGATGTGCTCGCCGGGGTCGACGAACCACGTGACGAGTTCGCCTTCGGCGATTCCTTCACCAACATCAGGAAGCGCAAACTCTTTTCTACCCATGCGTACTGGTACCTCTTGTGTCGAGAAGTATACGCTCTTCGGTAACTAGTTTCGAGGATCTATTCTATCATCATTGCCAAAAGAGAGACCAACCGCAACCGCGTTCTTCCGGTAAACTGTCTCTGAGGACTACCTTCCAGTAACCGGTAGATTTTAGGGGTCGGCTGACGTTCGATGAAACGTAAATCCCTATCAAGGGGCGGTGCTAGAGATGAACATAGAATTAACTGAAATAACAGTCGTCGGTGACGACGACACCGGTCTCCTAGCAGAGATTACGAGTCTCCTGTTTGAACACGAAATCAATATCGAGGAGTTGGATCAAGCTGTAAAAGATGATCTATTCCGAATGACGATGCACGTGGATACGACTGGGATGGACTGTTCACAGAGCGAACTCCAATCGGAGCTGGAGGATCTCTGTGACGAACTCGGCGTCGACGTCCGTATCCGATTTCCCAGCGAAGGAGCCCAGTCACTCGCGGTCCTCGTAACGAAAGAAAGCCATTGCCTTCGAAGACTGCTCGAGGAGCACGAAAGCGGCGATCTCAGCGCAGATATCGACGTCGTACTTGGCAATCATTCAGACCTTGAGTCGTTAGCCGAGGAGTACAATGTCCCCTTCCACGATATCGGCGATGAAGATGGAACGCCGGACGAGGACGAACTCCTCCGGTTGTTGGACGACTATCAAATCGATTTGATCGCACTTGCGCGATACATTCGGATCCTCAGTCCGGATGTTGTCTTCCGCTACCAGAACCGCATCATCAATGTTCATCCCTCCCTCCTGCCGGCGTTCCCAGGGGCTCGAGCATATATGCAGGCCGTCGAGGGAGGCGTCCGTATCGCCGGCGTCACCGCCCATTACGTCACGCCAGACTTGGATCAGGGCCCAATCATCACCCAGCGGGCGTTCAACGTCCCTGATGGAGCAACGGAAGCAGAACTTCGCCAGATTGGCCAACCGCTCGAAGCCGAGGCGTTGCTTGAAGCTATCAAACTCCATCTCAATGACGAACTAATGGTTGGCCGTGGACGGACGCATGCTACTGGTAACGGTTGGCAACTTGGACTTCCAGAGGAAGTCGATCAACTGAACCCAGACGGACCGACTGACCTCGAGCGAGCGCCCGGTTCATCGAAGGTAGCTGACGACTGATTGGCGGACTGGCGAGATCCTTCTACGCGTATAACTACTCCCCCAGCGGATAGTTACGTTCGTTTTCCTCGAAATTGAGAAAGCATTCACGACCGAAGAGGGGAGCGAGGAGAAAGCGCACAAAGTAGTGCGGACGAATCCACCGCGAGACACTATTAGAAAGCCTTCAGCAGAATCCGAGTTCCGAGGATTGAGCTACACGATAACTGGGCAGCGACCAGCTAAGAGTTACCTACAGACGCCCTTTGCGCCAGGATTCTGTGTCCGGAACTTGATTAAACGTGTATATGTGGAGGCCTCGGATACCGTAGTCCGGATCAGCAGCATACGGTTTGAGACCGTCGACGAGTTGATCGGGTTCGTACTTCCCGCGCGACCCGATAAACTGGCGAACGAATCCGAGAATTCCAGTCGTCTTTTTGAGAAAACGGACGGAATCACCGACACCGACTTTCTTGGAGATGTTCAGTAGCTTCTGATATTTCATCACACCGGGAATCCCGACTTCGACCGGGAGTTCGATACCGCGAGAACGGATCGTATCGATCCAGTCGATAATCGCCTGTGGATCGTAGCACAGTTGCGTCGTGATGTAGGTCGCAAAGGGTGCTTTCTTCTTCATCGACTCGGCAAGGGTCTCCTCCGAGAGGAAATCGTGGCCTTCAGGATACCCCGTTATCCCGACATCCTCGAATTCGTACTCGAGCTCTTCGAGTGCGACGAGTAAGCTATACGCCGAGTCGAATTCCCCAATCGGTTCTTCGCGGTCGCCGCCCGGGACGAATATGTCCGTGATACCCGCGTCTCGAAGCCGTTCTGCAATTTCTCGGAGGTGATCCGTATCACGGACATACCGGGCCGAGACGTGGGGGACGACCTCGAAGCCACGTTCTGCAGCCCTCTCCGCCCAATCGATAGTCGCCTCGAGTTCGAGCGTTGGTGACGCAGTAATGGTGACTGTCGCACCGTCTGGAAGATGCTCAATCTGCTCACCGAAGCTGTCGAACGGCATCAGTTCGTACCGCATATCTTGCAACAATGAAGAATCAGCCTGTGTTTGGACGTTCGAGCTTTGTTCAGATTTCATCAGTGGATGCCTCCTGTAGTGGGATCTACTCCGGATTCGATGGGTGCGTCCCATTCTTCCCGGGAGTCTACTCCGAGTGTATGAGTTACTGCCATTTGACTCTTGGTTCCAAGATATGTCTTCACAGGGATAAACATTTCCATAGCGGCCATAGCGCTACTCCCACACCACCAGTGATCCGGCGGGATTCTCGCCCGGAGGAGAATCGTGGTTGGGCTAGCAGCGGTTGTCAGAATCGAATTTGGGCAGGGATGCGGCAGGTTTATCGACGAAATTAACAGCACCACTCCCGGATCATTCGAAGGGCGCGTGTTGGTAAACCGGCATACCCCGGCAGGTCACGTACTAATGAAGGACCTACCGATTCGCTCGTGCCGGCCATCTAGTATTTTCTCGTTTTGCTTCGCGCGTACGTACCACGCACTATCGTACTGACCAATCAGTATCAGTCGCGTTCCGTTATCCGAATTCATCCGATATAATCGGATGTAGTGTGTCTATCAGTCACATCATGGCGCGTCGTCCCGCTAATGCCACTATAGAACCCCTCACCAAATTGTTTACAATTGTACTTCCGTAATCGTGATAACTATTACCTAGAGTACTGTTAGTACTCACATGGGAGGCCGCTGGGGGGCTAATTGCCCGTTCTCGAGGGGAGACGGCGATGGTACAGCGTGAAGGGTTTTTATCCGAGTATTTCGGATTTGATGCGGACGCGAAGTCATATTGGAGAAACCTTGGTGACAGTAAATCACCAGACGGCTCCGACTTCCGGTGTGAGAAGCGACGACCAGCAGTGAGACGCTGTACCGAGATCAGTTGAGACTTGAGACATCGAAGGCCGCAGCGTCAGTAAACAGAGTGAGGCGAGTTACTTCTGTGTGGTGTTGGTATCAACTTATCAACCGAAAGCCGTGCTCGTGGCCCCTAATTCCCGTATTGATAGTTGACGGTAACAGTATTTTCTAACTCCCGTAGCTCCTGTAAGAGCGTCTCTCTGCGGGATTCGTTTTGAAGACGCTCCGTTGGAGCGGCAATGCCGAACGATCCAATAACTCGCTCATCGATAAGAATAGGGACAGCCATCATTCCAAGTCCGACGACCTGCTCGTTCCAGTCAACCGCATACCCTGTCTTTCGAATTTCTTCGAGCTCGGCCTTCAGGCGGTCGGGATCGGTAATCGTATACTGGGTCCGTTGTTCCAATCCTCGTGTGGAGATGATCTCATCGACCCGTTCTTCGGGAAGATACGCGAGAATCACTTTCCCTGTCGAGATGGTGTGTAACGGATGGGCCGCCCCGGGATACGTTCCGACGCTGAGAGCCTGCTGACCTTCCTCCTGGTGAAAAACGACGCCGACTCCACCGTTTTCGATCGTTAGTCCGATCAGTTCATCAGTCGCCGCTGCGACTCGTTTCATTTCCGGTTTCGCAACCTGAAACAGACGGTTTCGTTTCTTCATCTCCCCGCCAATTGTAAGAAAGTATGTACTGAGGAAGTATTCACCGTTCTCTCGAGTCACGTACTTCGTCTCGCTCAACGTTCGAAGGTAATCATAAACGGTACTATTGGGCAGATCCATCTGTTCGGCGAGTTCGGTGGGTCCAGCGCCATCTAATTCCCAGAGATAATCCAGTATCTCGAAGGCTCTCTGGATTGTGCTGAGAGGAGAGTTTTGATCCATGATAGACTTCTTTCCACGAAACCTATTATGTTTTCCGGTCAAATCGGATCCCTCAGGACACTATGAAACGAAGTAATTTGAAAGATAATACGATAGTATTGGGCAGAACACCGCTCAGAGGCGCCTCGAAACCTGGACAAAGCGTATCGTCGGTCCACCGTCGATAGATTGATATCCTCAAAGCATTGAAATCGACTATGGAGTACTACGAGGCAATCAATTATCTAGTCGATCTGCAAGAAACCCGACCAAAATTCGGGACTGCAACGACCGCGAAGCTGTTGAGTGCCCTTGACAACCCCCATAACGATATTCAATGCATCCAAATCGCAGGGTCCAATGGGAAAGGAAGTACTGCGTGTATGCTCGACCAGATCCTTCGTAGTGCTGGATTCGATGTAGGGCTATACACGTCTCCGGATTTGAACGATATTCGAGAACGTATCCAAGTCAACGGACGAAAAATATCAAAAAAAGAACTCACGACGCTCGTTGAACGGATCCGTCCCCACGTCGCCACGCGATCAGCAGCTGGTGATGCACCGACTCAATTCGAAGCGCTGACGGCCCTCGGGATAGCGTGTTTTAGTCAACGGGATGTCGACGTAGCAATACTCGAAGTCGGGATTGGAGGGCGGTACGATGCCACGAGCGTCGTTGATCCGGTTGCGAGTGCGGTCACATCGGTCAGTTTAGAACATACGGATCTCCTCGGGGATACCGTAGAAGAGATCGCGAAAGATAAGGCACAGGTAGCGCCAGCAGCGAAACCGTTGGTCACGGGGGCGACCGAAAATAGTCTGTCGGCGATCCTCGAGGAGACCGACGTGATAACCGTTGGAGAGCAGGACGCGGATATCCTCGTCCGGACAAACGGCCTCGTCTCCCGGACAGAAGAAGAAGTCGTCATTGATGGGGAAGGCTGGCACGTCGAGACGCAACTCTCGTTGCTCGGCCGTCATCAAGCGATCAATGCTGGTATCGCCACGGCTCTTGCTCGACAGTTTGCAGCGGTAAACGAACAAACGGTAGCACAGGGACTCCGAAGGGCGAACTGGCCGGGTCGGTTCGAAATCGTCGCCTCGGATCCGCAAGTTGTGCTGGATGGAGCACACAATCCGGACGCCTGCTCGAAGTTAGCGACACTCGTCGAGCGGTACGACTACGACGACTTGCACCTGGTTTTCGGCGCACTCCGGGATAAGAACCACGAGGAGATGGTTAAAAATCTCCCCGCTCTCGATACCGTCACGCTCTGTCGTCCAAACGTGGACCGTGGAGCGACTCCCGAAACGCTCGAGCGAGTCTTCAATTCAAAAACTGCGGCTCGCGTAGCGGTAGTCCCGGAAGTTCTCGATGCAGTCGAACAAACGATAACGAGGGCGGATCCGGATGATTTGGTAGTCATCACCGGTTCGCTGTATACCGTCTCGGAGGCTCGCGATCGCTGGACGAGACGGCCCATCCCGAAACAACTCTCCAAGACGAGGTGCATACACGATCTGCTTCCCGGAAGTACTCAAGGAACGATCCTGCCGAATACCATCTCTGAGAAGACGATTAAGACGTATTGTCGCCCTGCGACTGCTGAGCGCCTCAAAGAGCTCATGTTTTCGATTGGTGGGACAGCAGCCGTTTCGGATATCGATGGCGTCCACCAGCACATCGACATCGTCCTGAACGGCTCTCACGAAGAGTTTACCCAGCTTATAGAGGTTCTCGAAGGCGCTAACGGGGAATTATCCCATATCGCTACACAGCTCCGTTCCGTCCTCGACGAGGACAGAGACGCCACGAACGTATTACCCTGGAGCGAGGACCAGATGATTATGGGGATTTTGAACGTCACACCGGACAGCTTTCACGATGGGGGCGAATACGCCCGCGTCGAGGACGCTGTTTCGAGAGCGGACCAGATGGCAACAGCGGGTGCCGATATAATCGATATCGGTGGTGAAAGTACCCGTCCCGGTGCGGATCCCGTCTCCGCTGAGCAGGAACTCGATCGCATTATTCCGGTTATCGAACGACTCGCGGACCGAGACGTTCCAGTTACAGTAGACACGCTAAAGCCCGCTGTCGCGAAGGCAGCAATCGAGGCCGGTGCTGACGCTATCAACGACGTTTCAGGGCTAGCAGATCCCGATATGCGGCGTGTCATTGCGGAATACGATGTTCCCGTCGTCCTCATGCACAGCATAGACACACCGGTAAACCCGGACCGATCGGTTACGTACGATGATGTCGTCGAGGACGTAATCACGGATCTCACGGAGCAAATGATACTCGCCGAACGGGCTGGCATCGACCGAGAGCAAATCATAATCGATCCAGGAATCGGATTCGGGAAGAGCGCGGCGGAAAATTTCGAGCTGATTGCTCGATTAGCGGAATTCCGAGCACTCGAGTGTCCGCTCCTAATCGGTCACTCGCACAAGTCGATGTTTACTCACGTATCCTGCGGTCCGGACGATCGCCTCGCACCGACAGTCGCAACAACGGCGCTGGCCGCTGAGCGTCACGCAGATATCATCCGCGTCCACGACGTCGCTGAAAACGCTGCAGCTATGCGAGTTGCGAAAGCGATGGCCGATCGGTGGTGATGGTATATTCACACTGCTCGACAGGGATTCGCCACCACGTATGAACTGGGTATCCGGTGAGTAGCGGGAGGAAAACCTTTTTTCCCTCTTGGGTTCATCCGTCACGTAACGGCTCGCGAGTGGCCCTCAGTCGCGCAAGTCACCCACTGGACCAGCACCATGACGAGACCAGATATACAAACAGATTTCGAGTCGTTTGAACGCACCGCCAATGCCTCACCTTCCGGTGTCCGAATTCCCGTCGAAGTACAGGTTACTGTTTCGAACACCTTTGACGCGTATCGACGAGCACGGAACGACCGTGGCGGATTCTACCTCGAGACGACTGGTGGACAGGACGGGTGGGGATACTTCGGTGTCGAGGCGATCGAACGTCTCCAGGTCAGCGCGGATGCAACGCCGATTCACGAAGACAGTCCATCTCTGGCTGCTATCGACGGGCTACTCCAACGTGAAGAACTCGTGCGTGGGGACTGTGACGTGCCGTATCCGTGCGGCGCCTTCGGCTGGCTTTCCTACGATATCGTTCGCGAACTCGAGGAGTTACCGACGAACACACGGAATATTCGTCAACTTCCTCGGCTCCAACTGGGAGTCTTCGACCGCGTAGCCGCCTGGAATGAACAGACCAACGGGTCCGTTACGCTCCGTATCACCGCCTGCCCTGTCGTAAAAGACGACGTCGAGACGGCCTACGAAAACGGACGGAACGCCGCGCTGAAACTCGCTCGAGACGCAACCACAGGATCGATTGAGCGCCCGTCGATGCACCCCTCGGAAACCGCTGCGTTTCAGAGCGAATGCGGGCGGAACGAGTTCGCCGAGCGAGTGAAAACGGTTAAACAACACGTCCACGACGGCGATACGTTTCAGGCGAATATCTCGCACCGACTGACTGCGCCGGCGGTTATTCACCCAGTAGAGGCATATGCCGCTCTCAGAGAAGTCAATCCGGCACCGTACTCAGGATTGCTCGAGTTCCCGGGAATCGATCTAGTGAGTGCGAGTCCCGAACTACTCATCGATGTGGCAGGCGATCAACTCCGAACGGAGCCGATCGCCGGAACTCGACCTCGCGGTGAAACCGAGATTGAAGATAGAGACCTCGAGAGCGAACTTCGGTCCGACGAGAAAGAACGCGCGGAGCACGCGATGCTCGTCGACCTCGAACGAAACGATCTCGGGAAGGTGTGCAAATACGGCTCAGTCGATGTGTCGGAATATCGCCGCGTCGACCGGTATTCCGAAGTAATGCATCTCGTTTCTCTCGTCGAGGGGGAACGTCGCTCGAGTATTTCCATCGCAGATGCCATCGGCGCCGTCTTTCCCGGCGGAACGATCACGGGCGCACCGAAACCACGGACGATGGAGATCATCGACGAAGTCGAATCGACACGACGCGGCCCGTATACAGGTAGTATCGGCGTACTCGGGTTCGACGATCGTGCGACGCTGAATATCATAATCCGAACGCTCGTCCGATACGGGGAGGAATACCATCTTCGAGTCGGCGCGGGAGTCGTCCACGATTCCGAACCGGAAAGCGAGTACGATGAAACGCTTGACAAAGCCGCGGCGCTGATAGCTGCCGTCGATTCGGCGTTGGATGAGCGAACGTCGTTCGCCGTCGAAACAATCGGTGATGAATCCGAGAGAGTGCAATGATACTACTCATCGACAACTACGATTCGTTCGCGTACAACCTCGTTCAGTACGTCGGGGAAGTTATCTCGAGGAGTTCCTCGCCGATAACCGAACGAGACACCACGTCATCATCAGTTGTGGTTCGTCGCAACGACGAAGTTTCGTTGGAGGACATTCGGGATCTCGATCCGGACGGGATCATCGTTTCTCCCGGCCCGGGAACGCCACAAGATGCCGGAATCTCGATGTCGATTTTTGCAGACACGGAGTATCCGACACTCGGGGTCTGTCTGGGCCATCAGGCGCTCTGTGCGACACACGGAGTCTCCGTCGGGCACGCTCCGGAAGTGATCCACGGGAAGCGATCGACGATCACACACGACGGAAACGGACTCTTCGCGGGGCTTCAGGAGACCATCGAAGTCGGACGGTACCACTCACTGGTTGCGGCGGAGTCTAACCTGCCAGACTGTCTCGTGCCAACGGCGCGGACGGACGACGATCGAGAAGTACTCATGGGAGTTCGACACGACGAGAAGCCGCATTTCGGCGTTCAGTTTCACCCGGAAAGCATCTTGACGGGATCCGGAAAACGAATACTCGAGAATTTCGTGAGGCAACTGTGAGTGTGTGAGAAGCGACCTGCCACCTGCGGAGTACGCTACCAGTTACAAGACATATGAATCCTGCGACGAGTGACCGAAATAATTTTCCATAGTGGACGTATTGGAATACGTACCGTAGTCAGATAGCAGGTCGCTAGTAGCGAGACCGGATTATCGATTCGCGCATACGATAGCGAACCATCCGGGTCCGTACACGGGATGACCTGTCTAACAAAGGTGTTCGTCACAACATGACGCAAATAATCGACGGAAACGAAGTCGGTGATCGAATACAAAACGAATTGTCTACCAGCATCGCAACGCTCACCGATGCCGGCGTGACCCCCGGTCTCGCCACTGTGTTGATGAGCGATGACGGGGCGAGCGAGACGTACGTCTCGATGAAACAGCGAGCGTGCGAGGAGATCGGGGTGAACGGCTATCACCACGAAATCGATTCAGACGAACCGGCCAGGTCGTTGCTTACGCAAATCGATGAGTTGAACGCGGATCCATCCGTGCACGGAATTCTAGTACAGATGCCGGTCCCCGATCACGTCGACAAGCAAACCGTCTTGGAGCGGATCGACCCGCTCAAAGACGTCGACGGCTTTCATCCGGAAAACGTCGGACGGCTCGTCACCGGGAATCCGCGATTCAAACCCTGCACACCGCACGGCGTGCAGAAATTGATCGCGGCAGCGGATGTCGATCCCGAAGGGAAGGATATCGTCGTCGTCGGCCGGTCGGATATCGTCGGAAAGCCGCTCGCAAACCTACTGTTGCAGAAGATGGATGGCGGGAACGCGACGGTCACAGTCTGTCACTCTCGAACGAAGAACCTGGCCGAAAAAACCCGTAACGCGGACGTCGTCGTTGCCGCTGTCGGTGTTCCAGAACTGATCGATGGAGAGATGATTACTGAGGGAACGGTCGTTATCGATGTGGGCGTTAATCGAGTCGACGCAGATACTGAGAAAGGCTACGAACTCGTCGGCGATGTCGACTTCGAGACTGCTAAGGACAAAGCAAGTGCGATCACACCCGTTCCGGGCGGTGTTGGGCCGATGACCATCACAATGCTTCTCTATAACACGGTGAAAGCGGCGAGTGTTCAAGAAGACGTTTCGGTCGAGTTACCAGGGCTGTAACTCACTCGATACTACGCGTCGCTGGAGGCTTTTTCGGCGTGTTTCGCTGACCGGAATATTTAATATGTTTGCTGATCCTGATTGGTATATGATCGGTGAAATTGATCACATCGAGATAGAGGCGAGCAACGCTGATGAAATGGCGAACTTTCTGAAAAAACTCGGGTACCAGGAGCTCCGGACAACGGAACATCACGGGGAATCGTTCGAACTCGAACCCGAAGATGGCTCCGGTCCGATATTCGAGATCCACACTGTCGAGGGCGAAGAGGTTCCAGGAATTAACCACATCGCCTTTGGCGTCGACGATATCGATTCGGTAACTGACCACCTCGAGGAAGAAGACATTGACTCGATCGTTGGTCCGTACGATGTCGAGGAGACCGGTCGGACGATCACGAACTTCCGCGATCCCGACGGCCGACGGTTCCAGGTTGTATCGGATGCAGAATAAAGCGAGTTAACCGGCTGAGTTCCCACCCAATCCTGTTTCGAGGAGCAGCGGAGACGACTCGTTTCCGCTGTCGGCTTTTAGGAGTCTGGACTGGTCCCGTTAGTGATTGGATCACAGTCATATTCGTCGAACAAATTAAGTTGATTGAAAATGAATACAGTGCTATGTCGAGACCAAAACTAGCTCGATTAGGTCACGTCGCACTGGAGACGCCGGACCTAGATGAATCGATGACGTTCTTCCACGACGCAATCGGCCTGGAGGAAGTCACTCGTGAAGGGGGTACAGTCTACCTCCGTGCAGCCGATGAGTTCGAACACCACTCGTTGACCCTCACTGAAACCGATTCCGCCGGTGTCGATCATATTGGCTGGCAGACTCGTAAACCGGAACAGGTAGCGGAGTATGCCGACCTCCTTACTGACCACGGGGTGGATATTACGTGGGTAGACGATGGCGAAGAGCTCGGACAGGGTGACGCAATCCGATTCCAGACTGAGAACGGACATCAGTTCGAAATCTACTACGAGATGGAAAAGCCCGATCCACCCGAGGAACGGCGCTCGAGACTCAAAAACCGAGTGTACACGCCGACGAAAACGAATCCGATTGCCCCCCAGCATATCGATCACGTCCAAATTTGGGAGCCAGACATCGTCGAGTTGTCCGAATGGCTGCAGGATGTGTTAGGACTCGAGGTGATCGAGTATTACAATCTCGAAGACGGATCACGATGGGGCACCTGGCTCAGTGCGTCCGGATTTAAAATCGACGTCGCAGTGATCCACGACGACGCCGAGACTGCAACGTTCAACCACACCGCGTATACCGTCGATAATTCAAACGACCTGTTCGATGCGTACGACGCGATGAAAGAACGGGAAATCCCAGTCGACGGACTCGGACAACACTCCATCTCACGAGGGAAATTCTGTTACGCCAGGGACCCTCTTACCGGTCACCGGATCGAATTTAGCGACAGCGGGTACTTCGTCCTCGATCCCGACTGGGAGCCGATCGCCTGGAACGAGACAGACCTCGAGGACCGACAGTGGATGGGAGGCTTCGACGGCTTAGAGACCGTCGACTACTAACAGGCTACGTACGCTCAGTACTTCGGAAGGGAACCAGCGGCGAATAGAACAGGTAGAGTGGATTTATCGCGAGTCGATAGGTAACTCGTTCGAGCTCACGGATCGACTGCGATATATCGATCAGGGACCGGCTTTCCGTCCCGGAGCAGCGAAACGTTGGTTGCAAGCCGATCGATCCCTTCCTGTCTGCTCTCGAGCGTCATCGCGGAGATATGAGGCGTTACGACAACGTTCTCGAACTCGAGTAACGCAGCGTCTTCGGCAAGCGGTTCTTCGGAAAACACATCTAATCCGGCACCTCCGATCGATCCAGCGCGAAGCGCATCCAGCAGCGCATTTTCTTCGATGATCGGCCCTCGAGCGGTGTTAATGAGCACGGCGGATGACTTCATCTGCGCTAGTTCCTCTTTGCCGATCAAACCGCGGGTTTCGTCGGTGAGCTCTGCCGTGAGAACGACGACATCGCTTTGTTCCAACAGTGTCTCGAGCGAGACGCGATCCCCGCCAACCAGTTCGGTATCGATGTCGTGTATGTATGGATCGTGGGCGAGAATTTCGACGTCGAACCCGGAGAGGAGGCTACCGACTCGTTTCCCGATGTTTCCCAGACCGACAATCCCAACCGTCGATCCGGAAAGGCGAGTTCCGAGTGAATACTCGTCGCGCCAGTTCCCGTCTTTGATGAGGTTGCGCGCCTCCGTGAGTCGGCGAAGCGTAGCCAGAATCAACCCAAGAGTATGCTCGGCTACTGAAAGCGCGTTATGTCCAGGGGTGTGCGTGACAGTAACACCATTCTCACGAGCGGCCTCGAGGTCGATCGAATCGATTCCGGTTCCAAGTTTCCCGATTACGTCTAATTCCGGCGCCGCTTCGATAATCGGACGTGAGAACGGAACACGAGACGTAACGAACGCGATATCCGTTGTCTTGACGGTATCCCGCAGCTCTTGGTCACCGATATCGATGCCTTCGACTACGTTCCAGGAATCCGGAAGCTGGTTCGTTAGCCGGGACGTTGGGGTTATATCTTGATCGACGATTACTCGAACCATAGGTCAGAGCTATTTTCATAGCTACTTCAGTGTGTCGCTAATTCAGGCAGGCTACGCAGCATCCTCTACTAATCCAGGTGAGATCGCAGCATCGTCCGATGTACTGAACAAGATCGAGCAATGCACTGGTACGAGTACGGACGACAACACTGGAGAGCGTCGTTCACAGGAGCGACGTTTCAAAAACCAGCAAACGCCAGCATCCACCGTCTCACGTTTTTGTAGCGGAGGGGTCCAAAGTATTATGGACACCGCACACTAATCGTTAGATGGAGGGATTTCGACTCAACCACTCCCCTTTGCCTAGGGGTTGTCAGCCATTCGAATCCACCCCCTCCCGTAGCTCATCTTTTATCGGGCGATGGAGTCCTATCGAACGCACAGTGAGGCCCAGTTATGACTCGAGTCCGCAAACCCATCCTCGGCCGCTAGAAGGGAGTAGCTATCCTATAAACGCTAACACGAATGAGGGCGCTCGAGCAAGCGATCACTACCCCTTCATCATACGGGATAAGCGAGAAGAGCACTCGTCACGTAACGTAGTTAGTTAAACACAGCCGCAGCTAAAAACCGCTATCGGGTCAGTTACCGATTGTCTTCGCTATACGGAGAGGGTGCAACGGTCGCACGGATTTCGGTCTGTGCATGACGTTCTACCTTCGGGTTGGTATTACCATCAGGCTCGCCCCAGACGAGACTGACTTCGGTGCCTGGTTCGCTGTACTCCGTATCGATGACGGCCAGCGACAGCATCTCTCGCTGGTTGTAGATGTACGCCATCTCGGTGGAAATACCGACGTGGTCGTCGCCTTTCAATACTGTATCGTACTGACACGCCGAAGTGCGTGGGTGTGGCATACTCATGAATTTATGCGTCTCTCCCTCGCTAAACAGCGATGCGTAGACGTCGATGACATCTTCGTCGTTCCAGACCAAGGTTACCTTCTCGCGATCCGGATCTCCGAGTTCTGCCTCGAGGGACTCTTTCCCGACGAAGTGCTGATCGGTGTCGGACCGGACGATGTGGTCGTATCCGAGTTCAACCGGCGTGAAGTAATAATCCGTGATGTCATCGGATTCGAAGCTCCCGCCGACCGACAGGAGTCCATCACCAACGCTGAGCCACTCGCGATAGTCCTCCAATCCTTCGTCGAAAATCGCCGGAACGACGAGCGGGATCCAGCCGAGGATCTTATTCGGAGTTTGGTAGGCCTCGGCACCGAGATGGCGAATGCCGTATTCTTCGCCAGCGTCGAGGACGATCTCTTTGATCTGGTCACCGTACTCGTACGGACCCCAGAATTCGAATCCAGGCTCTCCAGCCATCCCGTGTCGGAGAAGATTAACGCTCTTCCCATCGATCGAGGTGGACTCGAAGTTGAAGAATCCGAGGTCGGGGAGCGGTTCATCCGTCACCTCTTCCATGATGTTAATCGCTTCCGGACCCTGAACCTGGAAACGGAAGTTGTTCGGGTCTTCATCGGTCATCACGGGCCGTGGCTGAATCTCTCCCGAAACGTCGTAGTCACCGGTTTCAATTTGGTACTGAAGCCAATTGTGTGCGGCTGCACCGCCGACGCTAAGGAATTCTTCGTCATCGAGATGGAAGAGAATCGCATCGCCAATGAAGTAGCCATTGGGATTCGAGACGACCATCTGTTTGGCCTTTCCGGGTTCGCTAGTATCGAAGTCGTTGACGGCGAACTCCGAGTAGAACTCGAGCGCATCGGGCCCTTCGACGGAGTGGTCAGTCATGTGGTACGACTGGTCAGCAAACGCACACGTTTCTCGCCAGGATCGCTGCTCTTCGATCCAGTGTGTGATTTCGTCAGGGACATCGGTGAACTGACCGACACCCAGATCCCGAATCAGGTCGACAGGGCTTCCGGCAGCCTGCGTTGCTTCTTCCATACTGTCGCTAAAGGACCATGCTCTTTCGTTACTCATTGGCAAGTCTCGATTACAGGGTTGATTCTTCGCCACTTATAACTTTCGCTTACTAGCCTCAATCGCGAAGGCCAGAATCACAGATTTGCCCGTCGGGGTCCGCTTTCGATACGCACGTTCGAGTCGAAAGGAGAACGAATCATCGAGAAGTATTGAACAGGGAACAAGGCTACTCCGCAGTGTTGCTGTTCGACCCGTTTCCGCAGTCACTTCGGCGAGGATCCGCAATAGAACGCCGCTGTCAAACCTGGACCGATCGATACGCAAGAACTTCGGTATCAAGAGTGTTGGCCGGATTGCTGGAACACGATACCTGGTATGAACCCAATTCGCGCTGAGAGTATCCGATAGTCGAGCTACTTCGTGTTACCTAACCGCAAAACCGATCTGAGAGGGATACTGTCTTGGGGTCGATTCGGACGAATAGTGATCTGCTCACATCACGCGAGATCTTTCGCACTTCTGCGATCGAGTTTTCCCGTGGATGTTCTTGGGAGCGGCTCATCGACGAAATAATACTCTCGAGGACGTTCCATGCGGGCGACCTCGTCGCTTTCGAGACACCACTCGTCTAGTTCTTCCGCTGTGAGATCAGGATCGTCCGGATACACATACGCCGTTACCATCTCGCCGTATTCTTCATCCGTCACGCCAACAATTGCTGACTCATTGACCCCCGAGTGAGCGTTCAATCGTTCTTCGATAGGTGATGGGTACACCTTTATTCCCTTCGACTTTATCCTGAAGTCAGCTCGTCCCTCGAGGTAGATGAAGCCCTCGTCGTCTCGGTACCCGACGTCGCCGGTATACCACCAGCCGTCTTCGAATACCCGCTCCGTCTTCGCAGTTCGTTTCCAGGCCCACACCGGGCAATCGGGCGCTCGAACGGCGATTTCGCCACTTTCGCCGTTCGGCTTCACATCGGTGTAGTCGCCGTCTTGGTCGACGATGCGGATCTGAACGCCGGGAATCGGCTTCCCGACGCTTTCGACGCGACTTTCCTCGAGTTCGTCGTTCGTCATTACGGTGGCGAAAGCCTCGGTAGCTGCGTAGCAATTTTTAACGACATCGCAGACATCTCCCCGCAATCGTTTCAGCGTCGTTGCATCGAGGACCTCCCCGGCCGAAGTGATCGCCTGCAACGAGTCGATATCGTACTCGTCGAACGAGTCGAGATTGAGAATCTCCCGCCACATCGTTGGAACTAACATCGCAGTCGTCATGTCGTGCTCATCGATCATTTGGAGGTACTCTTCCGGATCCCACGCGTTGAGGAAGTGAGTGGTTGCCCCGGCGACCAGCGCCGGAAGCATAGCGGAGTACCACGCCGCGAACGAGGGGGTAAAGACGTGTGGCTGGCGCGCCGGTCGGTCGACTTCGAGGATATCGACCAGCGCTGTCGCCCGGAAATATAACCCGCGATTCGTGTGACACCACCCTTTCGGTCTCCCCGTCGTTCCGGATGTCCACATCACCGTGGCAATATCGTCTTCACGGACCCGAACATCGGGCTCCGTTGCTTCGTGTCCCTCGTTAAACGAATCGAACGATTGCTCGTGTCGGGCCTGTGCGTCGCCCGTATTGACGATGACGTCGAGGTCAGTCGAAATCTTGTCCCGTACCCGCGACTGGAAAAGGTCCGATGTCTCCTCGTCAACGACAAGGGCACGCGGGCTGAGCGTGTCGATACAGTGCTGTAGTGTGTTCGGCGACGCACGCGTGTGGAGATTCGAGACGATCGCACCCGCCTTTAGTGCGCCGTTCCAGAGAGTCGCGTGCTCGAGGGAGTTCTCACAAAGAAGCGCGACTCGGTCCCCCTGGCCGATGTGATCTCCGAACGCGTTCGCGACCCGTTTGCTCGTATCGTCGAACTCCCGCCACGTCATCGTTCGTCCATTGATCCCGTTACCAAACGCGGTTTTATCGGCGTTGTTCTTCGCCGCAATACGCGATAGGTCCTTTATCTTCGGAACTTCGACTGTTGAAGTGTGGTGCATGTTTGCTATCTTCGTGATTGTTTCTCTTATACTTTGAGTGTTGTGCTACGCGGCTAGCGTGAGAGGTTCAACGGATCGTCACATGTGGTTGGAAAACGATATCCATATTACTCGATCCATCACGCCTACCAGCAGGTGGTGGAAGGAGCATAATAAAATATGGTATATCGGAGTGGAAGACGAATACCGGAAAGTCACCGTCGCGTCTTCCGTGGACGCTTCGTTAGAAAGCCAGTCTGCTTGCTACTCCTGTCACTCTCCGATAGGAAAAATACTTGTGAGGAGCCAGCAATATCCGAGTGATGTTTCAGTACGAATGGAAGTGCGCTTGGGGACACGCAGATCCTCACGGTATCGCTTACTACCCAAGACTCATCGGAGCGATGCACCGCGCCGGTGAAGAATTCATGGATGGCATCGGGATGGCGTACTGGGAAATCCCGGACGAATACGACGTTCATCTGCCGATTGTCGCGATGGACATGGAGTTTAGTCGGCCAGTAGAAGTCGGCGACACGATTCAGATCACTGCCGAACCAGATGTCGGAACGAAAAGCCTTGGGTTGAATTTTACAGCGACACACGAGGATGGGACGACCGCATATACGGGATTTGAACAACACGTCTGCGTCTCGACGGCGGACAACCAGAGCCGTGAACTACCCGACGACCTCAAGACGGCGATTACCGATGCGACCGAATAACAGCGATCTTGCACGGTTTCGGAACCCATCGCCTCAGTTGGTGTGTCGGTAATTCGTTTCAGCGTACCGTTTTGGGACGAGTACTAGCGCCTGTGGACGTACCCAGGCTACGCAACGCCCGTTGTTCTCGAGAGAAGGATGGCCGATATCCACCGCCGTCAGCGTTGATACCTACACCCGATTGGTGGTGTGTCACTGATGCGTATCCGTTCGAGAACGCGTGTGATTGGGACGAGTTTTCTTCGGTTCGACCTCTTCCCCTGAAAAGGGTCGGCTGTGGGAGTCCAACTACCGGCTTCCAACGAGTATTGTGAGTTGTCTGCCTCTCAACGGGCTGTCGAACCGGTACTCAGGTTCTGGTACCGAGACGGAATCGGAACTGGATGGTATTGGACCGGTAGCTATCCGATATATTCGGATAAGGTAGCTAGCCCAATCGGTGAATCGGTTAACACGGGTTCTTCGGCAGAAGAAAGCGCTAGCGATCGGACCGAGTTATTTACATCAGTACCATTGTAATTAGACGGGTGAGGTTCGTCAGTGGCAGGCGAGCACGCGGGTAAAAAGGATTCGTAAATTCGGTTCTGAGGCGGTTCTTTCCGTTCTACGGCGACGAAGTGGATTTGAGTGCAGCAACCATCTTCCTGCTGAGAAGAAATAGCGACGATCGAATGCCATTCCGAGTATAGCGGATTGGCACCGCTTGACATGCATTGGTCGCATCATTCCGAGAATCCGCGCGTATTCAACACTATAGGTCCCCTCTTCTGCCCTTTTGAAACGAGATAGCTCGGCCAAACGATCCCCCCAGTGAGATGGAAATGTCATAACATACACTATAGTGGGCCAGAGGCGATTCGAATCAAGAGCGGTCCACTCACCCCGTAGTCTGAACGATACCCCGCCGGTTATCATCCTGAAAGAGCGCAGCTATTCCGTCTTTGCTGTGTCTCAGGAAAGAGACTGGACAACTACTCGGCAGCATGCTTCTCTACTGATGGGTGTCAACGGTCCGTAAAGCCGTTCAGAGGGAAATCGAATACATCAACACGAGTAATCCGTCTTTTTGGAGTGGATCAGCCAGTAACTAAACGAGCCAACGTATCACCGGATGGTATCATTTCCGAGCAAATCGGATGGGGAGTGTTCCCACAAAACAAACCGTGATGTGAGTACGCAGCGGAGTCAGTGCCAGAATTTCGTCGACAAGAAAACCGAGAATGTCTGGAGGGGACGCCCTAAGACGGGGACTGTTCGCCTCTACCGGTATACTTAACCTATTAGGACCGCACTTTCACCTTGTGATTGGAGAAATAGATCATATCGAAATCGAAGCGAGCGATGCCGAAGAAACGGCCGCGTTCCTGAAGAAGCTCGGGTACGAAGAACTCCGAAAAACGGAACATCACGGGGAGTCCGTCGAGCTTCAGCCAGGGGGTGAAACCGAGGGACCGATTTTCGAAATCCACACTGTCGAAGGCGAAGAGGTGCCCGGGATCAACCACATCGCATTCAACGTCGAGAATATCGAAGAGATAACCGACCAGCTTGAAACGGAGGAAGTCGATTCGATCGTCGGCCCGTATGACGTCGAAGCAACGGATCGGACAATTACGAACTTCCGAGACCCGGATGGACACCGCTTCCAAATCGTGTCAGACGACGACTAGAGAGGGAATTCAACAGAGAGATCATGGATCAGAGAAACAGTTTTCGAGAACAGGTAGAAAATGGAACCCCCGTCTATGGTGCACGCTCCTCACTATTTTCACCGACGGTTATCGAAATTTACGGCGAGTTAGGTTTCGATTTCGTCTGGCTGGACTTCGAGCACATGGGGCCGAGCCCATACGACAGTACCGTCTTCGAGGAACTCACACGAGCGGCGGAAGTTGCGGACATCGAACTGTTCGTTCGGCTCCCATCGGGCCATCCACCACTCGTCAGAAAGGTGCTCGATACGGGCGTCCGAAATATCTTGATCCCACGGGTCGATACCGCCAATGAGATTCGAGAGGCGGTGAAAGCGAGTCGGTTCGTCTACGAGGGTGAACCAGGTGAAAGAGGCATGGCAAGCGGCCGATCCCGAACGTGGGGCTTCGCCGATGACTACGTAGCGACTGAAGATGATGCGGTCTATATCGGAGCGATGATCGAGAAGACGACCGCAATCGACGAACTGGAAGAGATCCTTTCCGTTCCGGAGCTCGGCTTCGTCTTCATCGGCCCTTCAGACCTCTCTGTCCAGATGGGACATCCAACAGACAAGACTCATCCGGACGTTATAGAGCAGATCAGCGAAATCGAAACTGCTTGTCGATCGGCCGATGTTCCCATGGGGAAAATCGAGAACGACCCGGATGACGTGCAGAAAGCGGTTGACGATGGATACCGGATCATTCGAACGGGCGGTGATATCTCCTCGATCCGTTCGACACTCGAGAGTCACCTCGAGAAACTCGAGAAGTGATAGGAACTCAGATATTTCCCGTCAGCAGTGCGTCAGCGCGTGTGGCTGGGAAAGAATAACCGCGAGAGACGTTTTGATGGCAACGACAGGTGGTCCAACAGTAGCGTTCCAAGACTGGAGAGAGCGAGGGGAAGGCATCTACTCCGAAGCTACACCGGCGACGTCGTACTCCATCTGTATATTCTATTACCTGTATTCGCAGTTAGAAGTCCGTCTATATTTCCAGCGTAGTGAACCTTGACCTGAGGTCGGGCTTCAGGGCACTCGCCCTACATATTATCGATCAGCGATCACAGATCTGTTTCGAGTTCATGGACCTCTTTACGGACTGTTCGAACGTTCTCAATTTGCTTCTCGTTGGTTTCTGCGAGTATCTCGATCTGGTCTGCAACCGTCTCGATCTGGTCGACTGACCTGCCGAGCATAGTCGCGACCTCTTCCGTTGTCGCCGCTTGATCATCGGTAGCTCCTGCGATTTGTTCGATTCCGGTGTTTGCTTCTTCGATAGCGGATTCGATTGCTGATTGCTTCTCGTCGACGATCTGGGCTCGTTCACTCGCCTCATCGACACGGCGACTCGTTGTCTCGATGCTGCTGATCGTTTCGGTCGTATTTTTCCGAATATCGTCGACGATGTCCTCGATCGTTTCAACCTCTCCTTTCGATTGATCGGCCAGTTCTTTCACCTCATCAGCGACGACGCTAAATCCCCCTGCACCTGAATCAATTTGTGCTGCTTGGATGTTCGCGTTCACGGCTAATAAGTTGGTTTCATCAGCTATTGTATCGATAACGTCGACGACTGTATCGATTTCTTCCATCCGTCGTTCGAGTTCGTAGCTATTTTCTGATAACGTTTCAGTAGCAGCCCGGACGTCTTCGATGATCGATACGATCTCCTTCGTCGCCGTTTCGGAGTCGATAGCCAGTTCAGCAGCGGTCTCACTCTGGCCGCTAACTTCCTCAGCACTGGCAGAAATCTCTTCGACGGTCGCCGACAGCCGTTCCATTTCGTTCCGAACTTCACTGAGGTTGTCGACTTGCTCCGCAGCAAGTTCATCGACTTCTTCGCTTATTTCCGCATTTGTCCCAGCTGCTGAAAGCAGATCTTCAACGGCGTTTTCGATGGTGGCACTAATGTCCTCTTGGGCCTGTTCTAACTCCTTTCTCTGTTCAACCAGGTCCGTCACAACGGATGCATACTCAAACGCGCCGATCGATTCGCCATCGGGAGTGCGCAATGGGGACCCAGCAGCGCGAATATGCCAACTCCCATCCTCGCTATTAGCGGACCGAATCTGCTCTTCGCGAATGGTTTCGCCGGTTCGAGCAATTGTCTCAGCTAATGTTTCATCAACGCTATCAGTTCCAAGCACGTCCATCGCCTGCTCTCCGATAGCTTGATCTTTCGTTATCCCGGTCAGTTCGACATGCGCTTCGTTCCAATGTGTGATCATCCCCTCGTCGTCGACGACCATCGCTGGCTCCGGGAAATCCGTGACAAGGCTATTGAAGAGATCATGCCAAAAATCGCGTTCCGCTTTTACTTCCTGTAATTCAGTCTCGTGGACGTCGCTTTCTGGCCGCAGCAGTATCTGCTCATCAGTCATTATACTCTACACGATAGACAATTCACATGTATCTAACGGCCGGATTTGAAGACATAATCGGAGCCTCGTCAAAAACGTTGCCGAGTGAAACTCTCTCGTGTGAAAACGAAGATTAGAGTGGATACTCTCGAGGCTGATGCTGAATCGAGACCCACTTCGTCTCCGTGATTTCGTGAAGGAACGCGTCGCTGTTGTAGGTCCCCACGCCGGAGGCGCCGATACCGCTGAACGGCACGTGGGCTTCATCGTTGATGGGTTGGTCGTTGATGTGAACGTTTCCGGTCTCCATGCGGTCTGCAATATCCTTCGCGACTTCCAGGTCATCGGCATGAACGGCACCGGAGAGGCCATACTCGGTATCGTTGGCGATTTCGATGGCTTCGTCGATGTCACTGAACGGAATCACGGGTGCAATTGGGCCGAAGTGCTCGTTGCACGCAGCCGCCATGTCGTTTGTGACGTCTGAGAGCACCGTTGGCTCGACCACGAGCGAGTCTTCGGCTCCCTCGAGATCGACAGTTGCTCCGCCCGTTTCTAACGTCGCACCGGCTTCAGTAGTTTCCGTTACATACTCCAGCATCTCGTCGCGCTGTGACTCGTCGATAATTGGGCCAACGGCTGTATCCTCTTCGTGTGCGCTTCCCACCCGTAGCTCTTCGGCGCGTTCAACGAGACGTTCAACGTACTCGTCGTAGATGTCTTCGTGGACGATATGGCGATTGATGGAAATACAGACCTGCCCTTGGTGAACGAACGATCCGAAGGTCGCGCTGTCGATAGCGCGATCGAGGTCGGCGTCGCCAGTGACCACGAATGCATTGTTCCCCCCGAGTTCCATCGCTGGTACTGCCAAGTTTTCGGCTGCGAGCCCCGCGACGTGCTGGCCAACTTCCGTAGACCCGGTGAACGAGACGACATCGCTCTCCGGATGGCTGGCAACAGCGTCGCCGATTTCGGACCCCCGCCCCGTTACGACGTTCAGGACGCCGTCCGGGAGGTCGGTTTCTTCGAAGAGTTTGCCGAACAACAGCCCTCCCGTAATTGGGGAGTTCGTGGAAGGCTTGAGAACGACACTGTTGCCCGCTGCGATTGCAGGTGCAACAGCGCGCATCGAGAGGTTCAGCGGGAAGTTCCACGGCGAAATCACCGTAACGACGCCTTTCGGCTCACGTTTGACGTGGTTCTCCTTTCCAGGGATGTTAGAATCGGCGTACTCGCCTTTCATTCGCCGCGGCAGCGTCGCTGCTTCGGAAGCATGATCGGTTGCGATCTGAATCGAAGTTTCGCCCATAATACGTGAGCCTCCGACTTCGTGTGCGAGTAACTCGATTATATCCTCACTGTGTTCCTGGAGGGTCTGTATGAGCTGCTGGACAACCGCTTGCCGATGGGCAGGTGGTTGTTCACCCCAGTCTTCTTGAGCAGCGGCTGCAGCTTCATAGGCCGCATCGATATCCGCTTCCGTAGCGGAGGGTACTTCCGTCAGTTTCTCACGGGTAGAGGGATCCTCGACGGATAGAGTGCTCCCGTCTTGGCTCGGAACCCAGTCGCCGTTGATATAAAGCTCGTTCCAGTTATCGTCGATTGTGATGTCGTTCGCCATTGCGCTTTACCAAACGGTATAATACCCTAAAATAGGAAAGAATGAGGAGAGAATCCCCGATACATCACGGATAATCACGTAAGAATTCGGTACAATCGACGAGTCGCGTACGTTAATATCTATTAGAACTTTTTACTCATAATCTACTGTACTATGCAGTAGGTTATCTTCTTGCAGAAATGGACGCCATCGAATACGGTTGTCGCCAAGAGCCACACGAAGCAGTACTCACCTCGAGCTGTCGACCGCCGTTGAAGAAACGGGATTGAGGTGTCAGAAAGAGCGTCTGAAAGCAGCTGAGACTAATGAAATCGATCGAGAGGAGATCGACGAAGAGATGAAAGCGACGGTGGATAAACATCCCAATAGTCCGTATCGATCACCCAAGAATTCTTTCCGGGTCGCCACGTACCGCGTGGTTTCCCGTGGTACGCAGCCGTCTGTCGAACTTCCTGGTCTACGCGACTGGACGTACTTGTTGGGCGTGATCACCGAAGATTATACTCACTTTTCCTTACAGTTACAGGCTGTGCGAGGAGAATGCCAGACGCTTGACCTCGAGGATGATTTGATCGGCGTGTTGACTGGGTCGCCGTATTTCCAGGCGTCGGCTGTCAGAGGCGCCGGATTCGTGACGGCCTCGACGTCGCGACGCACCCATCAGCTCACCGGAATTGATACCCAGTCGACGACTGCTGGAGACAGTTCTTGCCGGCCCTCAGCCACCGCTTCTTTGACTCACTTGACGGTCTTGCAACGGGGATAATTTCGATTAACTTCCGTTCATGGAGCGTGTGAATACTTTTGATTTATTCATAATCTCGCTGGCACGGGACAGCCGGCAGTCGGCAGTGATGGCGGTCTCGAGAGCAGGTTCAGATTGTGCCTCGGCTGCACCCTTGCCTCGACTCTGACTTTCGTCGGATCCCAGACGACCGTTTTTTCCGTCTGATCCGCGTAGCACCTGATCCGATGACGCGGACTGCCACCATCGTCGGTACGTATCAGCTCGCGCCACGAGTCACGGGGTTCCGCCTTCGTATCCCCGGCGCAAAACTCGAGTTCGATCCCGGACAGCACACTACGGTTCAGTTCGAGGCCGATGGCAAGGAGGTCGTCCGTCCCTACAGTCCGACGACCCTTCCCGGCACCGACGAGTTCGCGCTGGCGATCAAGCGCTATGACGACGGCCTCGCCTCCTCGTACATGCACACTCGGTCCCCGGGCGACGAAATCGAGATCGGCGAGTTCGAGGGGAACCTCTCGCTCGAGGATCCGGACCGCGATATCGCTCTGCTCGCGAGCGGCACCGGCCTCACACCGTTGCTATCGATGCTCAGGCAATACGCGCAGGTCGGGGGCGGCGACGCACACCTCGTCTTCGGAGAGCAGACGGCCGAATCGATCTTCCACCGGAATACCCTCTGTGAACTGTCGGCGATGCACGACAATATCGAGGTGACCTACACGCTGTC
The DNA here is from genome assembly GCF_000517625.1 of Halostagnicola larsenii XH-48. GTDB lineage: Archaea > Halobacteriota > Halobacteria > Halobacteriales > Natrialbaceae > Halostagnicola > Halostagnicola larsenii. Next base: position 453,008 of record NZ_CP007057.1, read on the forward strand.
AGAACCCGAGTGGGACTGGCTCGACCGGACCGGCTACGTCCAGAATCACCTCGAGGACCTCTTCGATGATTTCGAGACGCGTGACTTCTACGTGTGCGGGGTCCCGGGGATGGTCGTCGAGACGAACGAGGAACTCCGCGACCTCGGTACCCCTGAGGAGCGGATTCACAGTGAGGGGTGGGAGGACGACGCAGCGAACGAGTAATCGTCGTGATTTGTTCGGGAGCAAATAGCATACTCTCGCTAACATCGACTACATTGATCGTTTCGGGTGGTGACACGAACTCGAACTATGTTGAGGAAAGTACCCTGCACGCAGTGACACAGGGAACGCCACCTCACAAACAAGTAAGCTACCACGCTCTTCAGGGCGTGGCATTCAGCGTGGACTCCCGTCTAACCGCTAAGAGCGGTAGGCGAATATTCGCCATTTACGTTCAACGTCCCGGTGTTCAAGCGCACGCCTACGGGTGCGCCTCCACGCCCAGACTTTTGCTGGTCGCGGAGATACTGCAGGCCGATATTCTTCGCCGCGTTGTAGTCCGCGTGTACGTCGTATCCGCACTTCAGACACTCAAACTCGTCTTGTCCGTTGTTGTGCGGGCGGTTGTCATTGTGTGAACCCACACTTCGAGCACCGCTGACTCGTGTACGCCGGATTAATGATTCCACTCAAAACGTTTGTCTCAGAGCGTCGTGCCTCAAACCTACGCCAGCAGGTTTGTTGGCACGACGGCAAAGAGCGTTTCCACTATAGTAGTAGTGATAGGTAAACCAGTTCCAAAAGGTACCTATTGATCCTATTCAAGCAGTTACCAACACGAATACAGGCCCTCTTGAGATCCCCTGCCCTGAAAGGTAAAGATTCCCTAGCGTTGAGATATTATGATTTGCAGACGACCACTTGGTCAAGAGGAGAATCCGCAAAATACCATCGTTGAGTATCTATCTGAATACTGCCTAGTTAACTTGCCATATGAAGGAGTAGTTTCTACAGTATTCAATACACATCAGTGCCCGACCATTTCTATATGAAGTATTATACGGGGAAATAAAATCGTTTCTATGAATTTATATCTGCATTTCATACAATATTCCCATTATATTTAAATTAATTACCAGAGCAGTAGAGGGCGTATACAGTCATATGGCCAATTTCACCGCGGGAAAACAGTCATTGAACACACATTTTTCGAGGATCGTGGCAAACCACATCAAGGCGTTCACAGCTCATCAACTAACAATCGCAATAGCGATACGTACTGCCACCAATTATTGTATAGTTCTAGCAATACTGAATATGGATATACCAATCAATACTCTCACAATACTCACCTCGCAATGACGACTCGAGTGGTAAGCCGCGAACGTCCTCCGCTGTCTCGTCAATTCAAAATGAAACCGATCCCAAGATTGATTTAATGCGAGCAAACGGCCACACCAGTGTGACCGCTAGAGGCACACCCGAGTGCGGGAATTGGTCTCCGTTGGTGGTGACTGGGAGACTACTGGTGTGACATATTAAGTTCAAACTCCTTTGTCGCACCAAGTAGAAACTCGGGGAATTCGTCCTCGAGTTGCCGGCCTCGCATTCGATACGTTGGACCCGCAACGATCAACCCGCCGGCGATACTGCCATCGACGTTGTGGACGGGGACGCCAATCCCCCACAATCCCTCCGTGTGTTCATCGAATGCGTACGCATAGCCTCGATCACGGATCGTCTCGAGGTTCTCCTCGAGTTCCTCACGGTCTGTGATCGTCTGGGGGGTCCGTTCCGGAAGGCCGTGTTCGTCGATAATCGTTGCCGCCCGTTCTTCGGGGAGGTGTGCCAGAATCGCTTTTCCGGCGGCTGATTGGTGAAGGTGAATCCGTCGGCCGATGCGAACGTCGTTTCCGACGCCCTCAGATCCCCACTCAGAGTAAATGTAGGTTCCGAGGCCGTGTTCCTCGACGAGGAATCCGACGAATTCTCCCGTCTCTTCGGCGATATCCTTGACGGTCATCTTTACGTTCTTGTATATCGGATCACGCTGTCGAACGTGTCCGCCGAGGTCCAAGAATCGAAATCCGAGTACGTACTCGTACTCTTCTTTCGCCACGTAATGGTGTTTCTGGAGGGTGGCGAGATGGCGGTGAACGGTGCTTTTCGAAACGGCAACGGCGTCGGCGATCTCGGTAACCGTAGCTCCCCCTTCCTCGTACAGTACGTCGATAATCGAGAGGAGTGTTTCGTCAGATTTGATCGTATCCGAATCGGCCATATGGCGTACATCCGTTCGAGTGGCAATAATTGTTCCGTCTCATGGAACAATCGACTGCGATAGACTCTAATAGATCACATATACAATTATATATGATCACATCCTCGAGAGAGTGAATAACCTAATAGTGCTCCAACATTCGATATTTTTCTACTTTCTGTAGAAGGTTCGATACGCGGTACAAAAGCTGATTAGCCCCCGTTGAAAGCTTGTTCTTGGATTAAGTAACAGAAAACAGGAACGTAACTCGTGGAGGCAGTTAGTGGTTACCGATTACCAGACATCTTCGAAACTCTCCTCGTATTCGTTGATCCTCGATTCGGATGGCGGCGCAGTGACCTGTGCAACGACGAGCATTACCAGTATCTGGGTTGCCAACAGTGGCACGAACGGGTGGAATCCGACCACCTCCGGTGGCAGTGGGCCGTATTCGAACGCCCAGATTCCAACGAATCCGTAGATCACGCCGGCGTAGATGCTCGCTTTCGTCGAATTACGCCAGTAAAACGCCGCTGCCATCGGCACGAACAGGAGCCCATATCCTGCGAATGCGAACGTCGCCGTGTCGACGACGGTATCCGATGTGAGTAATGCTCCGACGTAGGCAAGCACGAATATGGCCACTAGAAACACTCGAGTGTACCAGACGGCTTTTGCGTCGGTCACGTCGTCCCAGAATTTCCGGAGGACGTCTTCGCTGAAGAACGTACTCAGCGTGAGAACCTGCCCATCGATGCTCGACATCATCGCCGCCAGAATGCCCGCGAGTGCGAGTCCGACCCCCCACGTCGGGAGGAATTCGAAGACGAGTTCTGGCAAGATAAAGTCTGGATTCTCCAGGTTCGGGAGCTGTGCGATTCCCCAGAATCCGAGCAAAACCGTCGGGACCCAGACTAACAGCACGGCGATCGGATAGATGACCGAAGTCTGTTTGAGCGTCGTAAACGATCGAGCCGTCATATATCGAAGGATCAGATGTGGAAACATGAACGCTCCCAGCGCGACGATAATGCCCTGCGAGAAGTACATCCGAGTCTCGTACGGTGGGAGCCCCTCTCGATTGAGGAGGATACCGTCGTTTATCTGCGCGACTGCATCGGTCGCCGCTCCGAACCCACCGATTCGGATCGGGATGTAGATGAAAAACGCCAGTAGAATCGTCATGAACACCATTCCCTGGAAGGTATTCGTCCACCCTGTCCCTCGCATTCCGCCGGGGTAGACGTACAATCCCGTAACGACGATGGTGACGAGCGCCCCGAGCCAGTAGGGAATCATCCCGCCCGTGAGTGACTCGAAGACGATTCCGCCTCCTTGCACACCGACAAGGATGTACGGAATCGTCCAGATAGTGAAAATCGCCATAACGAGAAGCCCGAGATTGTTGGCTTCCCACCGGTGGTTGAATATCTGGCCCGGAGTGATATGGCCGAATTCTTTCCCCACGATCCAGATACGATACCCGAACGTCATGAGGAACACCGGGAACAGGAACGCAAAGAGCGACACGAAAAACCCGTATGCGCTGACTCCCGTCGAGTACGCGAGTCCCGGTGCCCCGATCATCACGACGGAGGTCATGTTCGTCGCGAACAGCGCAAAGAGGAGCACGACCGTCCCGAACGACCGACTCGCCATGAGGAAGTCTTCTCTGGAATCACCCGTGATACGGGAGGCCGCAGCCCCAACAAGAATCACGAGTAGCAAGTACACGGCTGTAATCCCGAGGATGATCGCGTTCGATGTCGAGATCATTCTGCCTCACGCTCCGATTCGTATCGTTCCGGTGGCGTCGGGGCCAAATAGTACATCACGACCAGAATACCGAACCCGACGAGATTGAACGCCATATCGTAGGCGATCTGTACGGGCAACCAGCCGAACACGATCGCAGTCGAACCGAAGAGTCCGACCAGTTCGCTCTGATGGAGCACGATCATTGCACAGATCGCGATGAATAGCGCCGCTTGCTTCCCGTTATTTGGATACCATAAGCTACCTTTTAGCATGTTCTATCGTACCATTCCCAGCCGCCCCATATATACATGGGTGGTTCTTATCTAATTACTGATGATATATGTGTCGTGACGATGCTCAGAACGGGTTCGATCCACCGTTCGTATCGCTAATAACCAGTTCGGTCGTCAGTCGCCTCTTTCGCCCGTATAGCCTCCAGCAATGAGCACGGAGCGATCGGCCTCAAGAATGATTTGCTGTGCGACGCTCCCGAAAAGCACCTTCCCGACAGGACTTTGTGTAGTCCCTCCTACACAAATCGCGTCGGCGTCGATTTCGTCGGCAATCTCGATCACGAACGATGCTGGTTCCGCCTGCTTGTCACGCAGTTCGTACGGAATCTCGTGCTCGTCAAAACGGGTTGTTACTTCCTGGACGGACTCGAGAGCGACAAGTTCGTCGTCCGGGCCTTTGAACTCGAAGCCGTGTGCGATCGTGACTGCGATCGTATCGGGAGACGCCGCGAGGTCGATAATCGCCTGTGCCTGCGATATCGAACGATCCACGTCGGTGTCGATGGCCAGAACAATACGGTACATGTCAGTTGGTTCAACGCGAGTCATCAAAGCAGTTGCGTCGGTAACTGTTCGAGAATACGTCCGCACCTTACTCGGTCGCCGAATCGGTTTAGAGGCGGTCGATCGGCCCGTAGTACGTACAGAGATCCGCACGGCTCGTTCCGACTAACGTATTAATCTCGTCCGCGGTCGTCGCCTGAACCGTTGCCATCGTAGGCACACCGACTTCGTTGCGGATTTCGTCGCTAAAGTTGGCCAATCCGTGCACGTTGTCGTCGGTCTGGGCCGCCGAAACGCCACCAGCGACCGGAGCGAGGAGATCGATGCCGTGCTCCGAGAGTTCGCGTGCGATAACGAACGAATCGGCGAGCGTCAACCCGTCGTCGACCAGGTCTGTCGCTTGCACGACCGCACCCAGGGGCTTCGAGGCCGGCCACGCTGCGCGGACTGCGTCGACGACCTCGAGCGGGAACTGCAGTCGTTCCTCGAGTGAACCGCCGTACTCGTCGGTTCGCTCGTTACTGAGTGGGGACAGGAACGACCCAAGGAGGTATCCGTTCCCGAGTTGGATCTGGAGATACTCGAAGCCGGCTTCGTCGGCCCGTTTCGTCGACGCGACGAAGTCGTCTTTGATCCGTTCGAGATCCGCGGACTCCAATCGGTCGGGCGCGTACGAACGCGGGCGAGTTGAATACTGGTCCGTGACTCGCGGCGCCCACGACTCGTTTCGGTCAACCGGACCCTCGAGGCCGAACGGCTGTGTCTGTCGCGCTCCGTTCGTCCCCGCGTGTACTAGGGTCGTGCCGACCGGTGTGGACGCTGTCACAACCGTCTCCGCCCAGGCAGTGGCGTGCTCGTTGCGATAGAGGCCGGGACTGCCAGGCGTAATTCGACCGTCTTTGGACACGGCGAGCGGCTCGGTCATCGTCAGGCCGGCACCATCACCACACTGCTCGGAGAAGGCGCCGAGTTGTGCGTCCGTCGGCGTTCCATCCTGCGCTGTGAACGTCTGTGCAGCGACGCGAACCGCTCTGTTCGAGAGGGTGAGATCGCGCAGTTCGAACGGCTGTGTTGCAGGTGCTGCAGGCCCATTTCGGCTTTCGGACTTCCCGGCGGCCGGTGCGTTCGTGGCAAACCACCGCTCGAGTTCGTCGACGAGGTCGGGATCGCGTCGGGCCATGCTATCGTACGTGAGTCGACCAGACCGAGTGAGATGGTGCAGTACAAACTGGATGCCGTCGAAATCGTAGAACCGGCGGATGTCTTCGAAGTGGATACGGCTCCGTTCCCCGGATCGTTGCAGCGACGTTGCGATGGGGCGGCGCTGGTTTTCGTACTCCTCGAGGGCCGTTGTGACGGATCCGTTGGGGTCCTCGAGTGCGCCACTGAGCGCGATCGCATCCTCCATCGCGAGGGTCGTCCCGGATCCGATCGAGTAGTGGGCCGTATGCGCCGCGTCACCGATGAGGACGAGGTTTTCGTGCGACCAGCGTTCGTTCTTGACCGTGGTGAACGTTTGCCATCGATCGACCTGCGAAAGCAGTTCGTGCCCGCCGAGATGGTCCGCAAAGACGTCCTCGAGGTAAGCCAGATACTCGTCCTCGGGCAACTTGTCCAGTTCGGCGTTCGCCCACGTTTTCGCATCGCAGTCAACGATGAACGTACTCACGGATCCGGGGTAGGTGTGTGCACACCAGATACCGTCTTCGTTCTCGACGAAGATGTGGCTCAACGCGTCGAAGTCTGCTTCGGTTCCAAACCAGGAGAACCGTGACTCACCGTCAATGGTTTCCGTTCCAAACTCGTCGGCGAACTGTGTTCGCGTCTCGCTATGGATCCCATCGGCACCGATCACAAGATCTGATTCGGTCGCCAGCGCGTGCGGATCCTCGATCTCACTCTCGAACTCGAGGGTCACGCCGAGTTCGCGACACCGCTCCTGAAGGAGCTCGAGCAGGTCCGTTCGGAGCATGCTGACGAACGAGTGGCCCGACGAGCGATACCGTTCGCCCTTGTAGAAGAGATCGAATGGCTCCCACTGGGTCGATCGCTCGATGATCGCTTCGTAGGACGGCTCATCGACTTCCTGCAATTTCGAGAGCGTCCGATTCGGCAGGACGATTCCCCACCCGTATGTAACACCCTGTGGATTCCGTTCGTGGACGGTAATCTCCCAGTCCGGATTCGCTTTTTGCAGGAGAATACTTGCGTACAGTCCGCCGGGCCCGCCTCCGATGGTTGCGATGTCCATCACACGGTCACCTCGCCGGCATATCGTACACACGTGGCATTCTGGACGGAAGCCAGCTTTACGCTCATTACGTCTACCCATGATCCGTGGCGGATCTTAATAATTTCGCATACCACAGCGATCGCTACGGACGATCGATGCTGTCCGCGGAAACCGGTATGCTCACGGAATGGCATTGCCGCGAAAGACCGCTCGCTGTTACCGCGGGTGATGAGAACGTGTTTTCATACCAACATAGCAATTAAATGCTGCTGCCTGAGTACTAGTGAGTGAATGCAACTACCGTCAGCTGAGATCGATGGCTACGTACCGTTTTCTGACGAGCGAGCCACGAGGTACATCGAAGACGGCTCCTGGAACGAGCAAGCGTTCCACGAAGTCCTCGACGAACGGGCCGAGCGCCATCCCGACCAGACTGCAGTCGTCGGTCCCGACCGAGAACTGAGTTACGCACAACTCGTTGAAACGTCCAAGCGTATCGCCGCGTTCTACCAGCACGAAACGGACCTCGAACGACTCGACAGAGTCGTTTTTCAACTCCCCAATTCGGTCGAATTCCTCGAGATGTTCTTCGCGTGCTCTCGACTCGGGGTTATCCCGGTCATGCTGTTGCCCCGACACCGCGAAAGCGAGGCGCGACACGTCGTCGAGCTGACTGACGCGAAGGCCTACATCACGACCGGAGACCGATACGACCTGGGTTTCGATTACGTCGACTTCGTAACCGAATTCGCGGACGAATATTCGACCCTCGAGCAGCTAGTGGCCGTTGCCGGGGCACAACAGGAGCTTCCGGCGAACTGGTCCGGATTCGACGAGATACGAACGGCGTACGAACCCGGCGACCTGTCGCCGGTCGACGTCAATCCGAGCGATCCGGGCGTGATGCTCCTGTCCGGTGGCACCACGGGACTGCCGAAAGGGATCCCCCGAACGCACAACGATTACGTCTTCCAGTGGGAACAGATGGCCGCGGCAGTCGATGTACAGGAAGACTGGACCGCGTTCCCGAGCGTTCCGATCGGCCATAATGCCTCGCTGTGTTGTGTCATCGGATCAGCTATCTGGGCCGGAGCAACGATCGCCGTCGAACCGGTGTTGAAACCAGATCGGCTCTTGGAACTCATCGAAGACGTCGGCGGCACCTACTCACTGCCGGTTCCAACCCAACTCGTCGATATTCTCGAGCACCCCGACCGAGACTCGTACGACCTGTCGTCGCTCGAGGTGCTCATCAGCGGCGGGCAGAAGGTGCCCCCACGAGTGGTCTACGAACTGGTCGAGGAGTACGAGATTGGCTTTTGCAACATCTTCGGGATGGCCGAAGGACCGCTCATTTGCACTCGTCCCAACGACGACGTCGATACGCAAGCCAACACCGTTGGCCGACCGATCGCACCTGACGAGGACGAAATAAAGATCGTCTCTGAAGACCGCCAGTCAACTGTCGACCAGGGCCAGCAGGGTGAGCTCACCGTTCGCGGACCCGGCTACTTCACGGGCTACTTCCGGACGCCCGAAGAAAACGCCGAAAACTTCGACGACGACGGATGGTTTTACACCGAAGATCTGCTCTCGATCGATGATGATGGGAACTATCGCGTCCACGGCCGGATCAAAGAAACGATCATCCGCGGTGGCGAGAACATCTACGCGCCGGACCTCGAGGACGTGATAATCGAACACGAAGCGATCGAGAACGTCGCAGTGATCGGGATGCCCGACGAACGGCTCGGTGAGCGTCCTGTGGCATTCGTTGAATTACGGGATCGTGGAGATGATCTGACACTCGAGGCGCTACAGTCGTATCTCAGTGACCGTGGGATCGCCGTATTCAAGCGGCCCGAGCGATTGGAAATCGTCGATGATCTCCCGCGGACGAGCGTCGGGAAAATTGCAAAAGTCGATCTCGAGGAACGGATTATCGAGCAACTCAAGAACGAAGGACAGCTTTCGGACGAGTACTAACTGGTCATCGTTCACGAGTCATTCTCTGCTGTGTCGCCAGGCGAACGGGTTGTGTCCCTCACGGTCGTCCGATGATCGATACGTTTCGTCAGCGAACAACCGCTTTGCGTGCACGATTTATGCGAGCCAGAAAGGGCGTAGCATGACGAAAATTGAATATTTACACCGTACTTACCCTTGAGACGGTTCGCTGCTCGAGAGATACTCATCTAGCCCCTTCCTTCACTCCAACCGCATATCGTGGTGTTCGTTATCTTACGACGTGACGGGACTCGAGTCTTCCATTAACGACCATTACTGACTGATAATGAATTCCGAAATATAGTGTAAATCGACTCGAGTAGTCTATTCGTTTTCATCTGAAGGAGATAAGAACGTGTTTTTGAAAAACTGTTTTCTACTTTTTCTGTTCCGTGTTATGCAATATCCTGCGTGTATTGATGAAAATCATTAGGGATATGGATTGGCGTTCTATGAGACGGAACGAATTCACGGAGGGAACTCGACTGCGTTGTAGCCGGGGTGGGGAGACCGAAGTCATCGAACACACCCACCATTTACATTCATACACATGTAATAATATTTGATTGCGACGTTTTTGGGTGATTTGATAAATTCGATATGGTATCGACAGCAGAACGCGAAGTGTTCTGTGGCTCTTTGCTACCGTGAACCACTATTCATTAGATATATGTTATTAGTGTCGCAGAGAACTATTGTATATATAATACAATATATTGGGTCAAAGTTGAGTCTAGGTGTCGCAGCCACTGGCACGAGCAATGATCCACTCGCTTCATTTAGCGCTGATTGATTGAAAAACAGCATCTCCAACACAGTGGTTCTTGTTGATGACAGCGATTACCTAACTTTTCCTGCTCGAGTGATTATATGCGACTATACCAACTATATCAAACAAAATTTGATCGAAAATGGTTATAGACCACCAATATATGGTAGATCACGTTATAGTCGTGTATTGTCAGTCGATCGAGCGCGGTTAAAGTATTGTGTTGAAAACCCACTACTACAATATAAAATAATGATTTAATAAATAATAATATATGTTTAGAGTGCTAACCGAGACAGTGTCTTCAGCGATTAATCTGACATCTCACTCTGTCGTCAACTGTGAACAGCAATACTCATTTCTCTCTTCTATTCGTTGAAGGACTCCAAGAGGGATGGTTGCGATAGTATGCTGCGTGAGACCCTCTACTCATCCACTGAACGAACGTATTAGTAGATACGCTCGGTCGCAATTTTGGCACCATCAACGAGTGCCGCTAACTTTTTCCACGCTATTTCGGGATGAACCATTCCGATTCCTGCCTGTGTTCCGAAGCCACAATCAGGTGCGGCGACTATCGGCGTCGAATCGTCGACCACGTCGACGATCCGCTCCAGGCGGTCTGCGATGGTCTCTGGGTGGTCGACGATGTTCGTCTTTACGTCGACAACGCCGGGGATCAGCGACCAGCCGTCGGGAAGTGGATGCTCGGCGAACGCGCGGTATTCGTGCTGGTGGCGAGGGTTGGCCTGCTCGACACTGAGCCCCGTGATGTCTGCCTCGTAGATCTCCGGGAGAAGATCGACGAGGTCCGTGTCAAGATGGTGAGGTCCTTCGTAGCTTCCCCAACAGGTGTGAATCCGGACCTGTTCTTCTGGAACGTTCGAAAGCGCCTCATTGAGTGCTTCGACGTGAAGTCGAACGGCTCCCTTGACATCCTCGAGCGGTTTATCCGCATACGTGGGCGTATGACCCACGGTGAGGAACTCGGGAGCATCGATCTGGAGAGTCATTCCAGTCTCGGCGACGAGCTCGTACTCTTCGGACATCGCGTCCGCGACGGAAAAGAGGAACTCCTCGTAGGAGTCGTAGTAGTCATCGACGTGTGTAGCGGTGATGACGCTGGGAGACGCCGAGGTCACGAACGTTCCTTCGAAGTCGGCGTCGACGGCCCCGAGGGCGTCGCGAAATTCTTCGAGTTCGGTTCTGGCCTCGTTGTGACCGGTGTATTCGACGGGACCGGTAACGACAGGCTGCATCGAGAGGTCGATGACGTCCGTCTTGAACGTCTCCTCGGCGTAATCGGGGAACTCCTGGAGATCCGCCCAGAGTTCCTGTTCGCGCTTTCCGTCGATTCCGCTGAGGCGGTCTGCTACGTACCAATTGAACGAGACCCGGGACTGTTCGCCGTTGTTGGCCACATCGATGCCGACCTCCGCCTGACGCTCGAGGACATCGTACGTGGCGTCCGAGACGGCAGTGTCCCACTCCTCGATATCGATTTCTTCGCCGTTCTGGCGCTTCGTAAGGAGATCGAGCAGCTCCGGTGATCGAGGAAGACTGCCGATATGCGTCGTACGAATCCGATCGTCATTTGCTGTCATTGCGATACTTGTGTGTAATATATACCATCCGCAATATAACTCACGGTATTCACATCTCGTTGTGGTACGATTGAATACTCAGTGTGATCTGATGGAACACTCAGTGTGATCTGATGGAACACTCAGTGTGGTCTGATGGGACGCTTTCTTCAGTATATAGACG